>JAUIAI010000661.1 GCA_030425615.1 Gammaproteobacteria bacterium | reverse complement strand
GGCGGCCGGACGACTGACCCGGCATGGCGTGCTCGTCCTCGAAGTCGGTCACGAGGCCGAGACCTTCGAGCGCACCTTCCCGATGCTCGAAATCTCGTGGCTGGAGACGGCAGCTCACGACCGCATGGTCGCGCTGCTCACGGCCGACGGCCTTCGGGCGGCGTTCCAGGATGCGGCCCGCGCATGATCCGTCTGTCGGGGGTCTGCCTATCGCGTGGCGGCGTGGATCTGATCGTGAACGCGACCACGGTGATCAGTCCGGGCGACCGCCTCGCGCTGATCGGGCCGAACGGAAGCGGAAAGACGACGTTGCTTCGCGCGCTCGCTGGCGAACTCGCACCCGACCGCGGCGAGATCGAGATGCCGGCGCTGCGACTCTCCGTTCTCGAGCAGGTGACGCCGGCCGGCGAGCTGGCCGCCTGGCGCCACGTACTGGCCGCCGACATCGAGCTCATGCAGGCCCAGGACGCCCTCGAGCGCGCGCAGCGCAGCGGCGACGGCATGGCGATCGCGCACGCGCTGGATGCATGGCAGCTCGCCGGAGGCAATGACGCCGAACCGCGTGCCCGCGCGCTGCTGCACGGACTGGGCTTCGACCAGGCACAGTCTGACCGGCCCGTCGATGCGCTCTCCGGGGGGTGGCGCATGCGTCTCAACCTCGCCCGAGCGCTCTTTCGTCCGGCCGATCTCATGCTTCTGGACGAACCGACCAACCACCTCGATCTAGATGCGATCCTCTGGCTCGAACAGCGGCTGAAGCGCCTGGAGGCCACGTTGGTCGTGGTCTCGCACGATCGCGATTTCCTCGACGCCGTGGTAAACGGGACTTTGTCCATCGAGGGAACCGAACTCGTGCGATACCGCGGCGGGTACTCGGCCTGCGAGCGTCAGCGTGCCGAACGAATCACCGCTCAGCAGCGTGAAGGAAGCCGCGTCGAACGCGAGAAGCAGCGACTTCAGGTCTTCATCGATCGGTTCCGCGCGCAAGCCACCAAGGCCAGACAGGTGCAAAGTCGTCTCAAGGCCATGCAACGGTTGCCGGATCTCGCGCCCCTGGCGGCCCGACGCAGGCTGAATCTGGGCTTTGCGGCGGTTGGCGACATGCCGAATCCGGTCCTGCGCATCGACGACCTGGATGCGGGTTATGACGGACAACCCGTTCTGCGCGACGTGACCCTCACGGTCGAACGCGGCGCCCGCATCGGCCTGCTCGGTCGCAACGGTCACGGCAAGACCACGCTGGTACGCACGCTGATCGGCGAGTTGCCCGCGCTGAACGGTGAGATCCAGGTTTCACCGAGCCTGCGAATCGGTTACTTCGCCCAGGACGCGGTGGACCGGCTGGAACCCGCGGAGTCTCCGCTATCGCTCATGCGAGCACTCAGCCAGCGCGTGAAGGGAGTCCCCGACCCAGACGGGCCCTTGCGGGACTGGCTCGGACGCTTCGGCTTTCGCGACGACGACGCGCTCCGACCGTGTGGCCCGATGTCCGGCGGTGAGAAGGCGCGGCTCGTCCTGGCCCAGACGCTCTGGCAGGCTCCGCAGATCCTCGTACTGGACGAGCCGACCAACCACCTGGACGGCGACACGCGCGACGCCCTCGGGGAGGCGCTGCTCGACTTCGACGGCGTACTGATCCTCGTCTCACACGACCGTCACCTGCTCAACACCTGTGTCGACCGATTCGTACTGGTGGCCGACGGCCGGGCCCTGCCATTCGCCGGCGACCTCGAGGATTACGCGAACTGGCTGTCACAACGGGAGGCAGGCGCAGCCAGCGTCGTCTCTGTCCCGCGCGACAACCGCCGCGAGCAACGTCGCGCCGAGGCTGCCGAACGGGCCGAGCGCGCACGCGCGCTCAAGCCGTTGAAGGCCGAGATGGCCCGCATCGACGGCGAGATGGCGCAGTTACAGGACTCTCTGGCCGCGCTCGACACACGCCTGGCGGACCCGGAGTTCTACAACGGTGGCGAACAGGCGGACGCCACGCTTCAGGAGCGCGCGAAGCTGGCGGCACGACTCGAACGGCTCGAGGCGCGCTGGCTGGAGAATGCGGAAGCCCAGGAGCGCCTTGCGGCGGAGTCCTGAAGGCACGGGCGCGCGGCTGGGAGCAGCACGTGATTCTCGACGCGTTCCCGGCCCGCCGGCGCCTCTTCGGGCTCGGCGGCTTCCGGCATGCGGAAACGCGCGGCCCCCCGACACCGGAACCCGGAGCTCCTCCGGGCGCCCCGCAAAGGGGCGATCAACCTGATAGACTCGATTGGTTGGAGATGAGGACGAGTCGATGTTGATCGCAGTGGTGGGCAGCGGTGTCATGGGGCGCGGTATCGCGCAGATCCACGCGCTTGCCGGCCACGAAGTGCTCCTTCACGACGCCCGACCGGAAGCGATCACCGCCGCACGCGAGCAGCTTGGCGCGGTACTCGAGCGCCAGGTGGACAAGGGGCGCCTGAGCGCCGAGGAAGCAGCCGGATGCCTGTCGCGCGTTCATGCGTGTCCCGGGCTTGCCGGGCTCGCAGACGCGGAACTGGTCATCGAGGCGATCCTCGAAGACCTCCCGGCGAAACAGGCATTGTTCCGCGATCTCGAGTCGGTGGTGAGCGACGACGCCGTCATCGCTACCAACACCTCCTCGCTGTCCGTCACCGCGATCGCCTCGGCGTGTCGGCGCCCCCACCGGGTGGCTGGCCTGCACTTCTTCAACCCGGTCCCGTTGATGAAGGTCGTCGAGGTGGTTCGCGGTCTGCGCACGGACCCTGCCGTCGTCGACCGCCTCGTGTCGCTCTCCCGCGAGGTCGGGCATCTGCCGGTCGTCGCGGAGGACACGCCCGGGTTCATCGTGAACCA
>JAUIAI010000660.1 GCA_030425615.1 Gammaproteobacteria bacterium | reverse complement strand
CGTCCGCGAACAGGACCGGCAGGCAATCCGCCGTCTGGATCGCGATGGCCAGATCCGCGCGGGTCGTCACGACGGCATCGGCGCGCCCGACGACCCCGACCCTGGCGCCCGGGCTTTCCGCCGAACACAACGGGTCGACGATCGAGCAGACGTCGACGCCGTGGACCTGGTCGAGTCTCGCGATGGGCCGCCCGACAGCCGCTTCCAGACTACGCCAGTGAGCCGCGACCCGGACCGGATCGTCGCCCACATGCCCTCCGAGATTGAATCCGGCCCACGGATCGCCCGCGCAGGCCGCGGGTCGCGCGGCGAGCGTCATCATTGCGGCCACGCCTGCTGGCGCCCGCCAACCGGCGGCCAGCCACGGAACGCCCTCCGCAGCCGGAGGTTTGTCGTACCCGGGGCTCCGGAATCCGTTCACGGCCCAGCCTCCAGACACTCGCGAACGATCCGGTTCACGTCGAGCCCGCGCGCCGCCAGCCAGTCCAGGAGGTCTTGTCCCTGCTTCGACCGATACGGTCCCGCCGTGCCCCCGTCCGGATGCGCGAAAGCCAGTTCGATGGCATGCAGCGCCTGCCGATCCAGCCCGGTCACGCGGGGCCCGCCATAGTGCGCGTCGCCCAGCAGGGGATGACCCGCGTGAGCCAGGTGGACCCGGATCTGGTGCGTGCGGCCGGTTTGCAGACGGCATCGCAGGACGCTGAACGCCAGCGCGCCGTCCACGCCTTCGGCAAGCGGGAACACATCGGTGATGGCGGGTTTGCCGCTCGCCTGGACAGCCATTCGCAGGCGGTTGCGCGGATCCCGGCCAATCGGGGCGTCCAGCCGTACGGCACGGCTCATGCGGCCATGAGCCACGGCCAGATAGGTTCGGCGCATGCGACGTTCCGAGAGTTCCTCGATCAGATGGCTGCGCGCGGCCTCCGTCGTCGCCACGACGAGAACGCCGCTCGTGTCCTTGTCCAGGCGGTGGACGATGCCGGCCCGCGGCAGGCAACCGAGCGACGCGTCGAGGTGCAGAAGACCGTTCATCATCGTGCCCGACCAGTTCCCGGGGGCGGGATGAACGACCATGCCGGCCGGCTTGTCCACCACCAGGAATCCCGGCTCGCGAGCGATCACGCTCAACGGTACCGGCTCCGCGCGGAACGCGTGTTCGGCCTCGCGCGGCTGGGGAACCACACGCAGCTGCTCCCTGCCGGTCAGGCGCGTGTCGCGCGAAAGCGGTCGCTCCTCGCAGGTCACCGCCCCGAGGTCGATCCAGCGCTGGATTCGTGCGCGCGATACCCCGGGCAGCCGACTCGCGAGGAACTTGTCCAGGCGTTCGCCGGCGCCCTCCCCGGCGCCGAGCACGACCTCCTCTGCGGCGCCTTCGCCACCGCCGGCGATGGCCTCCCCTGCCGTGGCCCGGGGTCCGTCGCCGCCATCTCCCTCGCGCAGATCGGCATTCATCACCGCATCTTATAATGCGCGCCTCTGCGACACCCGCGCACACGAGAGCCGCCATGCGCGTCATTTCCTGGATCGCCCCCTTCATCGCCGCCTGCGGGCTGGCCGCCTGCGCCGGTCCGACCGAGGTCGACCCCACCGTCGGCTGGAGCGCCGAACGCCTCTACAAGGAGGGCAAGGAGGAGATCGAGGTCGGCCGTTACGAAGAAGGGGTCAAGTACCTCGAGAAGCTCGAATCCCGGTATCCGTTCGGCCGACTCGCGCAGCAGGCGCAGATCGACATCGCGCACGCGCATTACCGGGACGGGGAGCGCGCCCTGGCCCTCGCCGCGGTGGACCGCTTCCTCAAGCTGCATCCCGACCACGAAGTGGTCGACTACATGTTGTACCTGCGCGGCCTGATCAACTTCAGCAGTCACAACACGCTGCTGGCCCGTCTGGGTGGGCAGGACCTCTCGGAGCGGGATCTGCGTGCCACGCGCGAGGCCTATGACTCTTTCGAATCGGTCGTTCGCCGGTTCCCGAACAGCCGCTACGCGCCGGACGCCATTCTCCGGATGCGATATCTGCTGAACGCCATGGCCGGTGGCGAGGTCAGCATCGCCCGGTATTACTTCGCCCGCGGAGCCTACCTGGCCGCGGCCAACCGGGCCAAGGACGTGGTCCGCGACTACCAGCAGGTGCCGGCTGTCGAAGAGGCCCTCTACATTCTCGTACGCTCATACGAAGAGCTCGGCCTCACGGAGCTGCAGCAGGCCGCGCAGCGTGTGCTGGAACAGAACTTCCCGGATTCGGGGGGCTTCGAGAACCAGCTCTCGGGGGAAGGATCCTCCTGGTGGCAGGTCTGGCGCTGAATACCCGTCGAACCGCCGCACGGATACCGACTCAGGTCCGGCTGTCCAGACCCACGGGATCAGGGGGTTCGTCGACTCCCTCGTTCATGTGTCGCACGAATTCCGCCGCCGCCTCCGGATCGCGCGTGCGCGCGAACGGCGGCAGACTGCGCAGAAGGCGGCGGCCATAGGCCTTGTCCGCGAGACGCACGTCACCGATCACCAGAAGGCCGCGGTCCTGCTCGCCCCGAATCAGCCGGCCGGCACCCTGTTTGAGCATCATCGCCGTGCGCGGCAGGTGCATCTGTCGGAACGGATCCTCCCCGCGCTCGCGCATCGCCTGGGCGCGGCCCTGGAGCACCGGATCTTCCGGCGGGGCGAACGGCAGCTTGTCGATCAGCAGCAACGACAACTGGCGGCCCACGACGTCCACTCCTTCCCAGAAACTCGCGCTGCCGATCAGGACCGGACGCGCAGCGGCGCGAAAGCGTTCGAGCAGCCGCGCACGCGGTCTCTCGCCCTGGACCAGCCACTCGAGCGGGCCATCCTCGGCGTCTCCCGCCGCC
>JAUIAI010000659.1 GCA_030425615.1 Gammaproteobacteria bacterium | reverse complement strand
GCGCGGGCCGTCCTGCCAGGCATCGGCCAGCCGCACGCCGTTCTCGCCCCGGATGTCCATGCGCAACAGCGTGCCCGTCATGGCGTCGAAACCGGTGGCCAGCACCAGGGTGTCCAGTTGGATCGTGCGATCGCCCACGCGTACCCCGTCGGGCACGATCCGGTCTATGGGCGTTGCCTGAAGATCCACGAGTTCCACGTTGGGCCGGTTGTAGGTGGCGTAGTAATCAGTGTCCACACAGAGCCGCTTGCAGCCGATGACCTGTCTCGGACTGAGTCGCTCGGCCAGTTCCGGGTCCTCGACGATTTCGTGAATCTTCTCGCGCACGAACTGTGCGGCCACCTGGTTCGCATCGGGATCGAGCATCAGATCGTCGAACGCGCGCGTGAAGCCCAGGCCGCCGCGCCGCCACCAAGTCTCGAAGACCTCGCGCCGCTTGTCCTCCGGAGCGGCGAGCACCGGGCCTTGCGGCGCCGGGCTGTTGGAGCCGAAGGCAGGCAGCATCTGGCGGTTGCGTTCGCGGAAAGCGGCGTAGTCGGCCTTGATCCGGGCCTCGTAGTCGGGGTCCAGCGGCGCGTTGTGCGCCGGGACCGAGTAGTTCGGTGTTCGCTGGAACACCACGAGTCTTTCCGCCTGCTCCGCGATGACCGGGATCGACTGGATCGCCGAGGACCCCGTGCCGATCACGCCGACCCGCTTGCCGGTGAAGTCGACGCCCTCGTGAGGCCACTGGCCCGTGTGGACCATGGGGCCCTCGAAGTCACGGATGCCGGGAATGTCCGGCAGATTGGTGGTCGACAGGCACCCGGTGGCCATCACCACGAAGCGTGCACGGCGTTCCGGCAGCGCCTCGCCCGAATCGCCATCGACGGCGCGGACGCGCCAGAGACCGTCCGTATCGTCGAAGCGCGCGCTCTCGACGCGGGCGCCGAACCGGATGTCGCGACGCAGGTCGAAGCGGTCGGCCACGTGGTTCGCATAGCGCAGGATCTCCGGCTGCGGCGCGAAACGTTCGCTCCAGCGCCACTCCTGCTGAAGGGCCTCGTCGAACGAATACGAGTACTCGAGGCTCTCGATGTCACAGCGTGCCCCCGGGTAACGGTTCCAGTACCAGGTGCCACCGACACCGTCGGCCATCTCGAGCACCTCCGCACGCAATCCCGAAAGGCGCGCCCGGTGCAGCATGTAGAGACCGCCGAAGCCCGCGCCGACGATCAGCAGTTCCAGCGGTTGATCCTGAGGGGCGGTGCTCGTGGTTGGGGGCATTCGTCATCTCCTGGCTTTCGATCGGCGGGTGCACGGGGAAACGGCCCGCCGGGGATTGATCATCAGACCTCAGGGAGCCAGGTCCACGCCGCCGGCGCTGGCCCAGAAGCGGGCCGCGGCCGTATTGTCGGCGCCGGCTCCGAGGGCGTCCGCCGCGGCGCGCCATTGACGGGCGCTGGCCGTGGCCAGCGGAGCCGGCAGCTCGAGCGACCGGGCGAGTTCCGCCGCGATGCCGGCGTCCTTGGCCAGCAGGGCCGCGGTGAAACCGCTGGCCTCGCGACCGGTGAGGACCTCGTTGGGGAAGCTCGTGGCCGTATGGAAGTTGCGTCCGCTGGAACTGTCGATGACCTCGATCATGCGGGCCGGGTCCAGACCGAAGGCCTTGCCGGTCATGAGGGCCTCGGCCGTGATCGCGAAGCAGGTCGCCGCGACGATGTTGTTCAACGCCTTCATCGCGTGTCCGCAACCGAGCCCGCCCACCGGGATGATGCGTTCGCCGAGCACTTCGAGGACCGGTCGGACGGTTTCCAGGGCATTCGGGTCGTCGCAGCCGACCATGATGGTGAGCGTGCCTTCGCGTGCGCGTGGCACCAGCCCGGACACCGGCGCGTCGATCATCACGATCCCGCGCAGCGCGAGCTCGGCACCGAGCGTGCGGGTGGCTTCGGGGGCCGACGAGCTCATGTCGAGCAGGATGGTCCCGGGCGCCAGGTGCGAGGCGAGGCCCGAGGCCTCGTCGAGCATCGCTCGGCGAACGGCCGCGTCGTCCGGCAGCATGGTGATGACGATTTCACGACCTTCGGCCAGCTGCGCCGGGCTGTCGGCATGCGAGCAGCCCATGGCCGCGGCCTGCGCGGCCGCGTGGCCCGGGCGTGCGTCGTGCAGCCGGACGTCGTGGCCGGCGGCAACGAGATTGGCGGCCATCGGCGTGCCCATGTTGCCGATGCCGATGAAGGCGATCCTGGCGCGCGTGCTCATGACCGCACCGGTGGTTCGAGGGTGTCGAGATCGACGCCCATCTCGGCCAGTGCTTCGGCCGCGTTGCGGATCGCGTCCACACCGAGGGGAACGCCCGCGTAGACCATGGTGTGCATGAGCAGGTCACGGATCTCGAGGGGCGTGACGCCGTTGGCGAGCGCGCCCTTGACGTGTACGCGGATCTCGTGCGGCCGGCCCAACGCCGCCAGTGCGGCCAGCGTGATCATGCTGCGCGTCCTGAGCGACAGGGTCTCGCCTGACCAGGTCTGTCCGAAGCAGTACTCCGTGACCACACGCTGCAGGGGTGCGGTGAAGGCGTTGGCTCCTTCCAGCTGTGCACTGGTCACGGCCTCGCCGAACATTTCGTTGCGGATCTCGCGCCCGCGTTGGAATGCCGTATCGTCGGGCATCGTCGTCTCCTTTGACAGGCTGTCTGCCGTTGCGCGAAGGGTGAATCGTATACTGCGGGAACCATGCGTGTTCTGCTGATCGAAGACGACGGCGCCACGGCACAAAGCATCGAGCTGATGCTGAAGTCAGACGGCTTCAATTGCTACACCACCGATCTTGGCGAAGAAGGCGTCGATCTCGGCAAGGTGTATGATTACG
>JAUIAI010000658.1 GCA_030425615.1 Gammaproteobacteria bacterium | reverse complement strand
ACCACGGATCAGCAGCGCCAGATCGGGGCCGACGAAGGGAATGGCGGAGAACAGGCTCACGATGACCTGCGCGCCCCAGTAGGACATCTGGCCCCAGGGGAGCAGATAACCGAAGAACGCCTCGCCCATCAGGCAGAGGAAGATGAGACAGCCGAACACCCAGACCAGCTCGCGCGGCTTGCGGTAGGAGCCGTACATCAGCCCGCGGAACATGTGCAGGTAGACGACGACGAAGAACGCCGACGCGCCGGTGGAATGCATGTATCGCACGAGCCAGCCCCAGGGCACGTCGCGCATGATGTACTCGACCGAATCGAACGCCTTGGCCGCGTCCGGCTTGTAGTGCATGACCAGGAAGATGCCGGTCACGATCTGGATCACCAGCACCAGCATGGCCAGCGAGCCGAAGAAGTACCAGAAGTTGAAGTTCTTCGGTGCGTAGTACTCGGAGAGGTGCTCCTTCCAGAGCGAAGTCGCCGGGAAGCGCTGATCGATCCAGCCCATCAGCCCGGTGGTCGTGACGGTCTTGTCCTGTGCCATGGATGTGGTTCTCTTTCTCGGGCGGCGAACGGGTCACCGCGGGATGTTCTGTGCGCCGTTCTCAGGCCGTCTGGTCTTCGCCGATCAGCAGCGTGGTGTCGGACAGATACATGTGCGGCGGCACGTCGAGATTGACGTTGGCCGGCTTGTTCTTGAAGACGCGACCGGACATGTCGAACGTCGAGCCGTGACAAGGACAGAGGAAACCGCCCGGCCAGTCCGACGGGAGCGACGGCTGCGCGCCCGACTCGAACCGCTCGGAGGGCGAACAGCCCAGGTGCGGACAGATGCCGACCACGACCAGGTACTCGGGCTTGATCGAGCGGTGCTGGTTGCGCGCGTAGTCCGGCGTGGGCATCTGGTAGAACTTCTCCGAGTCGGGGTCCACCAGCTCGTCGGCCAGGCCGTCCAGCGACTCGAGCATCTCGGGCGTGCGCGCCACGATCCAGACCGGGTTCCCCCGCCACTCGACCCGCATCAGCTCGCCGGGTTTGAGTTCGGAGATGTCGGCCTCGACGGAGGCACCCGCGGCCTTCGCCCGCTCCGAGGGAGTGAACGTGGCAACGAACGGGATCGCCGTGGCGATGCCTCCGATGCCGCCAACGATCGCGGTCGTCGTCAGCGCAGCGCGCTTGGACGAATCCATGGGGCCGTTGTTGCGCGGAAACGAGGTGTCGCCGGTGGAACCGGGCGCGTCGGATGTGCTCATGGGTTTCCGTTCGGAAAAGACAGTATGAAAACCCATCATTCTAGCAGGGTGCTCACGGGGTTGGCACACCCGGGCACCGCCTCGTGCGACTTGCGGCGCCCCACACCACAGTCGGGCGGGAACGGGCGTCGCCACTGTCGCGCCCCACGCGTGGGATTAACAATCTGTGGCGTTGAGGGCACGCTCGAAGGCCCCGGGAAGGTGCACACTTCGGCTCGCCCACCCAAGAGGGGCTCTCGGCGGGGCTTCCCGCCGGAATCGGACAGCCAAGGAGAAGAGCCATGTCCATGATGTCGGAATTCAAGGATTTCATCGCCAAGGGCAATGTGATGGACCTTGCCGTCGGCGTGATCATCGGCGCCGCTTTCGGCAAGATCGTCGATTCGCTCGTGCGGGACATCATCATGCCCATCGTCGGGGCGATCTTCGGAGGGCTGGACTTCTCCAACTACTACGTGCTCCTGGGCGAAGCGCCCGCGGGCGTGGCCAACAACTACGCCGCCCTCTCGGAGGCCGGTGCGCCGATGCTGGCCTACGGCAACTTCATCACCGTGGTCCTGAATTTCGTCATCCTGGCCTTCATCATCTTCCAGATGGTGAAGATGGTGAACCGGCTGAAGGGGCCCGCCCCGGACGCGCCGCCCCCGGCCCCGGCCGAGGACGTCCTGCTGCTGCGCGAGATCCGCGACTCGCTGAAGAAGGCCTGACTCCCCGGGCGGCCCGCGCCTTCGGGGGCGGGTACGCTCAGACCGGATTCGGGTCGTCGATGAAGGTGTGCCGCAGCCCGAAACGGGCGGCTGCGGCCTCGGCCAGCGCCTGCACTCCGTAGCGCTCCGTCGCGTGATGACCGGCGGCGACGTAGAGGATGCCGAGTTCGCGCGCCAGATGGGTCGTCCGCTCGGAGATCTCGCCGCTTATGAAGGCCTGCGCCCCCAGGGCGGCAGCTTCTTCGATGGCATCCTGCGCGGCGCCCGTGCACCACGCCACCCGCGTCACGGCCCCGGAGCCGCCCACGAGCAACGGCTCCCGTCCCAGGGCATCGGACACCCGCGCGCCGAGATCCCGCGCCGACACAGGAGTGTCGAGATCACCCCAGAAGAGCAGCTCCCGATCGCCGCCGCGGCCATGGACCGGCAGGCCCAGGACCGCGCCGAGCCGGGCGTTGTTGCCGAGTTCCGGGTGCGCATCGAGAGGCAGGTGATACGCGTAGAGACTGACGTCGGCGCGCATCAACGCGCCGACCCTCGCCGCCTTGACGCCCACCAGGCATGGATCCTCACCACGCCAGAAGTAGCCGTGGTGGACGACGAGCGCGTCGGCTCCGGCCTGTACCGCCCGCTCGATGAGAGCCGCGCTGGCCGTCACGCCGCTGACCAGGTGGGCGATCTCGCCCCGGCCCGCCACCTGCAGTCCGTTCGGGCAGTAATCGACGAAACGGCCGGCCTCCAGGGTCTGACCGAACCACGCGGCCAGCGCGTCACGCGTGACGCTCATTCGGACGCGGCGGATCCGGAGTTCGCGGCCACGTCGTCCCCCTCGGCCTCCGGGTTGCGGCTGCGCGCCTTGATGAAGCCGGCGAGCACGATGCCGAGCTCGTACAGGAGGATGAGC
>JAUIAI010000657.1 GCA_030425615.1 Gammaproteobacteria bacterium | reverse complement strand
CTCCTGAGCGACGTGATGTCGGCATCGCCGACGACTGCCGTGCCGGACGCCGTGGGTACGATGCCCATGAGCGACTTCATCAGCGTGGTCTTGCCCATGCCGTTCCGGCCCATGATTGCGACGATCTCGCCGGCACCGACCGAGAAGTCGAGTCCGTGGATGACCTCGCTCTGACCGTAGGCGACGTGATAGTTGCTGACCTCGAGCATTGTCTGGCTCCTGATTGACGACCTGACGGTTCGTTAGTGACCGAGATAGACGTCGATGACCTTCGGGTCGGCCTGCACCTTCTCCATGGAACCCTCGGAGAGGATCTTTCCCTGATGCAGGACGGTGACGCGGTCGGCGATGTCCTCGACGAACTTCATGTCGTGTTCCACGACCATCACCGAACGTCCCTCGGTGATCCGGTTCAGGAGCTCCGCGGTCTGGGCGCGCTCGCTGACGCTCATGCCGGCCACGGGCTCGTCCAGCATCAGCAACTCGGGGTCCTGGATCAGCAGCATCCCGATCTCCAGCCACTGCTTCTGTCCGTGGCTGAGCAAGCCGGCCTGGCTGGCGAGTCTGTCCTCCAGGAAGACCATCCGGGCCACGTCCCGTACCCGGTTCACGACTTCGTCGTCACGGCGGAAGGTGAGAGCGCCGAACACGTCACGACCGCGGGGGAACGATATCTCCAGGTTCTCGAAGACCGTCAGATCCTCATAGATCGACGGGTTCTGGAACTTGCGGCCGACCCCCTCACGCACGATCTCGTGCTCGTTCATGGTGGTCAGTTCCTTGTCGCGAAACCGGATCGACCCGCTCGTCGCCCTGGTACGCCCGCAGATGAGGTCCAGGACCGTGGTCTTGCCCGCCCCGTTCGGCCCGATGATCACGTGGATCTTGTTCTCGTCGATGTAGAGGTTCAGACCATCGACAGCCTTGAATCCGTCGAACGACACCGACAGATTCTCGATATAGAGCAGGAAGTCGTTGCCGACATGCGTGTTGTCCATGATCGATTCCCTCAGTCAGCGGTCCGGGGCGTCGCCCCGACCGAGCCGTTGCCTGACGACGGCTCGCCGGACGGGTCTCGCGAACCCAGCAGGCGGCCCACCAGCGGCTCCAGATGGCTCCTGTACAACCCGGCCAGACCGTTCGGAAAGACCAGAACGACCGCGATGAACAGGGCTCCCAGGCCGAACAGCCAGAGTTCCGGAAAGAGTTCCGAGAACGTGGTCTTCGCCCAGTTCACGAGCAAGGTGCCGTACAACGCGCCGAAGATCGACAGACGCCCGCCCACCGCGGCATAGATCACCATCTCGATCGAGGGCACGATGCCCACGAACGATGGCGACATGAACCCGACCTGCAGGGTGAACATCGCCCCGCCCACCGCCGAGAGGGCGGCCGCAACGCAGAACGCGAAGATCTTGAAGTTCGCGACGTCGTAGCCGGAGAAACGGACCCGGTCCTCCCGGTCGCGGAGCGCGACCAGCAGACTGCCGAGCTTGCTCTTGCGAACCGCCTGCACCGCGAGCATCGCGCCGATCAGCAGACCCGCGTTGACGAAGTAGAGAACGACCTTGGCGTCGTCCGTGCGAATGTCCCAGCCGAGCATCGTGCGCAGATCGGTGATGCCGTTCACGCCGCCCGTGTATCCCTGCTGCCCGATGATCAGGATGGTCAGGATCGCCGCGATCGCCTGCGTGATGATCGCGAAGTACACGCCGCCCACCCGGCGCTTGAACATGGCCGCACCGATGACGAAGGCGAACAGGGTCGGCAGCGCGATGATCGCCACCAGGGTGAATGCGAACGAATGGAAGGGCTCCCAGAACCAGGGCAGTTCGGTGAGCTGGTTCCAGTCCATGAAGTCCGGAATGCCCGGGGTCGACTGAATCGAGGTGTTCTCCGGCGTGGATGCCTCGAGCTTCAGGAACATGGCCATGCAGTAGCCGCCGAGCCCGAAGAACACTCCCTGACCCAGGCTGAGGATGCCGCCCATCCCCCAGCAGAGCACGAGGCCGATCGCGACGAACGCGTAGGTGAGGTACTTGCCCACCAGATTCAGACGGAACACGTCCAGCGACATCGGCAGCACGACGAGGATCAACAGGACGACCAGCACCAGGGCCAGGAGCTCCTGGCGATTGAGGAATGATTTCGCGAAGTTCATGGTGCCGACTCCTTCAGCGACGGATCTTCAGGGCGAACAGGCCTTCGGGGCGCAGCATCAGGATGCCCACGACGGTCAGCAGGGTGAGTACCTTGGCCATGGAGCCCGAGAGAAAGAACTCCATCGTCGACTGCGCCTGGCTGATCGTGAACGCCGAGGTGATGGTCCCGATCAGGCTCGCCGCGCCACCGAACACCACGATCAGGAAGGTGTCCACGATGTACAGCTGCCCCGCGGTCGGCCCGGTCGAGCCGATCATCGTGAATGCCGAGCCGGCCACGCCGGCGATGCCGCAGCCGATGGCGAAAGTCATGCGGTCGACCCGTTCGGTATTGATGCCGACCGCACCGGCCATTACCCGGTTCTGGACCACCGCGCGGGTGTTCATGCCGAGCTTCGATCGGAACATCAGCACATAGACACCGATCGCGATCGCCAGCGTGAGGGTCATCACGAACAGACCGTTGATCGGGATCTCGATCATGTCGGTCAGCGCGACCGACCCGAGCATCCACTCCGGCAGGCTCACGCCCACTTCCCTCGCCCCGAAGACCGACCGGTAGGCCTGCTGCAGCATCAGGCTCAGGCCCCAGGTGGCCAGCAACGTGTCCAGCGGGCGGCGGTAGAGGTGTCGGATCAGGCCCCACTCCACCAGTGCGCCGAGCGCGGCGGAGGCCAGGAATGCCAGGAACATCGCCACGAAGA
>JAUIAI010000656.1 GCA_030425615.1 Gammaproteobacteria bacterium | reverse complement strand
GCGAGCAAGACGATCCCGCTCCGCCTCGCGGGTCGAGACCGTCAGCGGCAGGCCGAGGAGCGGTGCAAGTTGCTCACGCAGGCTTCTGATCTCCTGCTCCCGCGCGTCGAGCACGGCGCGCAAGGCTTCGAGTTCGGCCGCTGCCGCTTCGAGTGGCGCGTCGTCCTGCTCTTCATTGCCTCCCGAAGGAATGGGGGGCTCGGCGTTGTCCGACGCCCCGGCGCCGGGTTCAGTCGGTTCGGACGATTCGGGCTCGTCCAGGTCTTCTTCGGTGACTCCACCCGTCGGGGCGTCCGGTGCCGGGACAGAAGACAGGTCGTCCGAGGCGGCGGCCAGCTGGGCACTGAAGATCTCGAGTTCGTTGCGACCGGCGATATCGCTCGGGGCACCCGTCTCGTCAGTGCTGCTTTCCTCGTCTCCGAACCAGACTGCAGTGGTGCCTGCCGTTTCATCGTCAGCGGCCCCCGTCCCACTAAGGGGCCCGGGTGGAACTTCGACTAGCGCGCCCGTCGACGGTCGATCCGTGGTTTCCCCTGGCTCGAGCCGACTCTCGGACTGCTCGTTGTCGTCCGGGTCGAAGAGCGTACTGCCCTCTTCGGTCCCCGATGCCATGTTCCGGGAACCTGCTTCGGGCCCGTCCTCTGAGCCTGCCGCACGAGGGTCGGCAACTCCTTCCTGTCTCCCGACGACAGGCGGGGGCGGGATGTCCTTGCCTCGGGCATCGGTTGTCGGAGCATTCCGCGAATCGGGCCTGGTGCCGGTATCAACATCAGGGGAAGCTGACGAATCGCTCTCTTCCGACGGGTCGCCACCTTCGGCACGCTCTCCTTCACGGTGGGGAAGGCGCTTCTTGACGATGCGCATCAGATTCGCGTGGCGGCTCACCAGTCGGGCATGGTCTTCTTCGAGCGCTGCCTGCGATTGATTCAGGAACGCCAGTTCCTCTTCGGCGATTCGCTGGTTGGCGAGCGCTGCATCGATGCGCGCAGCCTCTCGTGTCCGGTCACGCTCATAGCGCCGACGGTGGCGACGGAGCCGTTTGTTCTCGCGTGCGAGCGCGTCGAACTGCCGGGCTCGCCATAACCAGGCGGCCAGGAAGCCGAATGCGGCTGACAGGAGAATCAGCAGCGCTGTGGGAAGGAATGCACCTACGAGCATGATGGACGCACCGTAGCCGATGGCCCCGCCAGCGTCGACTCGGCGAGACTGGCCGGCAGGACGGGCGGTCGCGCCGTGACCTTGGTCGGTCGCGAGTGTCGCTTCGGTGATGATCCCGTTGCGCACCGTCTACAGCGGCAGAGACCTCGCGGCATGCGGGCATGAACCTCAAGCCAAGACGCGAAGGACCCCTGCCGGGCCGCAGCGCCCTCGCCGAACGGCCCCGGAATCGTGACCGGGATCGGGGAGCGGAGACCGGAGTGGCCGCCTGTGGATAACTTTCCGCAACGATGTCCGGCCCCCCTGTGGCGCCACGACCTGAAACGAATAGTCGGAGGGCGCCTGGCGGAGCCATTCGAAACGCGATTCTCTCCGGCAAGGAACGCGTCAGACACCCATCGCGTCGACCGGTATCCGACGTTCCGACGCAGCCGAGTCGAACCCGACGAGGCCCCCATCGGCTGTGCACAACGCCGGGACGGGGATCGCCGCGATGTCGTCTCCGAAATGAAAAACGGGGGCAGCGCCCCCGTCTCCGAAACCCAAAAAAGTCAGTACTTACTTTCCTCTCAGCTTCCGGATTGCCGCAATCTGAGCCGCCATGATGGCGAATTCGGACTGAGCCTTCGCAAAGTCGATGTCGCTCTTCGCGTTGGCCATGGCCTCCTGGGCAGCCTTCTGAGCTTCTGCCGCCTTGGCCTCGTCCAGATCACCGCCCCGGATCGCCGTATCGGCCAGCACCGTGACGCGATGTGGCTGAACCTCGAGAATGCCGCCGGCGACGAAGACGAACTCCTCGTCCGCCTGGCTCGGGATCTTGATCCGGACCGCACCCGGACGGATCCGGGTGATGAGGGGGATATGCTGGGGATAAATGCCGAGCTCACCCGATTCTCCGGGCAGGGCCACGAACTCGGCCTCGCCTTCGAAGATGGATTGTTCGGCGCTCACCACATCGACTTGGATCGTCTTTGCCATGCTTGAATTCCGTCCGGTTGCGGGTTCGCGCGGCACGCCGGAGCGATGCCGCGGCACAGAACCCGATTACTTCATGGACTTGGCTTTCTCGAAGGCCTCGTCGATAGTTCCCACCATGTAGAACGCCTGCTCCGGCAGTTCGTCGCACTCGCCGTTCACGATCATCTGGAAGCCACGGATCGTCTCCTTGAGTGGAACGTACTTGCCAGGAGAGCCCGTGAAGACCTCGGCCACGTGGAACGGCTGCGACAGGAAACGCTGGATCTTCCGGGCGCGGGCCACGGCCAGCTTGTCCTCGGGCGAGAGCTCGTCCATTCCGAGAATGGCGATGATGTCGCGCAGTTCCTTGTAGCGCTGCAGCGTGGTCTGCACCGCACGCGTGGTCTGGTAATGCTCTTCGCCGATGGTGTTCGGGTCGATCTGGCGGCTGGTGGAGTCCAGCGGGTCCACCGCGGGATAGATCCCCAGCGAGGCAATGTCCCGCGACAACACGACGGTGGCGTCCAGGTGGCCGAAGGTGGTGGCCGGCGACGGGTCGGTGAGGTCGTCCGCCGGCACGTACACGGCCTGAATCGAGGTGATCGAACCCGTCTTGGTCGAGGTGATCCGCTCTTGCAGCGCACCCATGTCGGTGGCCAGGGTCGGCTGGTAGCCCACGGCCGAGGGAATACGGCCCAGAAGCGCCGACACCTCGGAACCCGCCTGGGTAAAGCGGAAGATGTTGTCCACGAAGAACAGAACG
>JAUIAI010000655.1 GCA_030425615.1 Gammaproteobacteria bacterium | reverse complement strand
CCACCTTGATCGTCAAGGCACTGCAGCAGCCAAAGTATCAGCCGCTGCTCAACGACGTGGTTGCCAGCTCAGACTCCGGAGATATCGACGCCATCGCCGACCGGGTCCTCGTACGATTCGGCCTCGAGATCCTGTCGATCATCCCGGGACGCGTCTCCACCGAGGTGGACGCCCGCCTTTCGTTCGACACGGACCGTTCCCTTGCCAAGGCCCGTACGCTGATCGGCCTCTACGAGGCGGCGGGGATCGGCCGCGAACGTGTGCTCAGCAAGGTCGCCGCGACCTGGGAAGGTATCCGGGCCGCCGAAATCCTGGAACGCGAAGGCATTCACTGCAACCTCACGCTCATGTTCTCGCTGGCCCAGGCTGCTGCTTGCGCCGAAGCCGGAGTCACGCTGATCTCGCCCTTCGTCGGGCGCATCTACGACTGGTACAAGACGCGCGAGGCGAGAGACTATACGGCCGAGGAAGACCCCGGGGTGCGTTCAGTGGAGCGTATCTATCGGTACTACAAGGGGTTCGGCTACTCCACCGAAGTGATGGGTGCGAGCTTTCGCAATGTCGGCCAGATCAAGGCGCTCGCGGGTTGTGATCTGCTCACGATCAGCCCCGAGTTGCTGGGCCGGCTCGCGGCGGCCGACGATCCGCTCGAGCGCCGGCTCGGGCCGGACATGGAGGGTGACGAGCCGCTCGTGCGGGTGCCCACCGACGAAGCTGCCTTCCGGTTCGCGCTCAACGAGGACGCCATGGCCACGGAGAAACTGGCCGAGGGCATCCGGTTGTTCGTGGCGGATGCGCGGCGACTCGACGAGTTGATCGCCCAGGCTCGCTGAGGGGCCCGGCCCCCGATTCAGCCGGCGCCCGTACTGCCGAACCCGCCCGAACCGCGTTCACTGTCGTCGAAGCTGTCGACGACAGTGAACGATGCCTGGACCACGGGCACGATGACCAGTTGCGCTATGCGCGCCATCGGTTCGATGACGAATCCGCTGCTGCCGCGGTTCCAGCACGAGATCCTGAGTTCGCCCTGGTAGTCGGAGTCGATGAGACCTACCAGGTTTCCGAGGACCACGCCGTGCCGGTGGCCCAGACCCGACCGCGGCAGGATCATGGCCGCGAATCCCGGGTCGGAGAGATGGATCGCCAGTCCGGTGCCGATCATGGCCGTGCCCCCGGCCGCCAGCGTCAGCGGCGCATCGAGGCAGGCGCGCAGGTCCAGGCCTGCGCTGCCCGGCGTGGCATAGGCGGGAAGTTGTTCCGCCATGCGCGGATCGAGAATCTTGAGGTTGACGTTCATCGGGGTCAGGATCTTTGGATGAGGCCGAACGGGGCAGGGTGCCGCGATCCGGCGTGCCGGGCGCGGCGTCCCCGGGGACGCGCCGGCCCGGGACGGCGTCGCCTGAGCAGGAGCGCTATTTGATCATCGACCGCTTCAGGCGCGCCTCTTGACGCCGGCGCTTCGAGGCTTGCCCTTGCGGGCGACGAACGAACGCAGAACGAAGCCGATCACGGCGAGCACGATGCCGGGCGCGGGCTCGAGGCCGCCCGCGGCCTCGCTCGCGACGAGCGCGAGCGCGACGAGTCCGATACCCAGCGCGATCAGCAGTCCGCCGATGGCCATGACCACCCGTCGCACCAGCGCTCCGATCGCCTCCACGGCCGAGCCGACGGCCCCGGCGATATCGGGGAGCGCGTCACCGGACTGCCTGGCCGCGGTCCGGGGCCGGGCGGTTCGACCGTCGGCACCCGCCGGCACCGGGGTCGCCCCCGCCGCGAGGGGGCCGGCGACCGGCTCGGCCGGGGACTGCATCGACTGACCGGCCTCGATGTTGCGGTGGCTCTGTTCCGTCAGGTTGGAGACGACGACCTGCGCCATGGATTCCGGATCCTGGCTGGGCGGAGGGCCGACCCGCTGTTCGAGGTAGGCGATGAAATCGCCGTCGCGCGGTTCGATGTCAGGGAAAAGGGAGTTGAAGGACATGACGGTCTGATGGTCTGCAGGGGCGACTTCGAGAGTCGCGCTCGTCGGGATCGAGCATACCGTAGAGCCGGGGTCGGGCACGACGATTGCGCATTCGACGCCCCGACGAGCCGATCACGCCGACAGGAGTCCTTCCATGCAGACCGTTCAGGATCGCCAGCCCGGATCCGAAGCCGAAATGCACCCCAGGCCCGATTTCGAGCCCCGCTATCCGGGAAGCGGGCGGCTGGCCGGCAAAAGTGTGCTGGTCACCGGAGGGGACTCGGGTATCGGTCGCGCGATCGCCGTCCTGTTCGCGCGTGAGGGCGCCCGACTCGCGCTGCTCTACAAGGACGAGAACGACGACGCGCGACTGACGCGCGAACGTGTCGAGCAGGAGGGCTCGAGTGCCCTGCTCATCTGCGGCGACGTCGGGGATCCCGGCTTCTGCCGACAGGCGGTGGCCCGCGTCATGAACGAGCTGGGCGGCCTGGACGTGGTGATCTCGAACGCCGCCGAGCAGCACGCCTGCCCCGAACTCGAGGACATCAGCGTCGAGCAACTCGAGCGCACGTTCCGCACGAACGTCTTCGGGGCCTTCCATATCCTGCAGGCCGCCGAGCCGCATCTGGCGTCCGGCGCCACCATCATCTGCACGACGTCAGTCACGGCCTATCGGGGGCAGGATCTGCTGCTCGACTATGCGTCGACCAAAGGAGCGATTCTTGCCCTGGTGCGGGCGTTGGCCAGCAAGTACGCCGATCGCGGGATCCGGGTCAACGGCGTTGCGCCCGGGCCCATCTGGACCCCCCTGATCCCGGCGTCCTTTCCGCCGGACAAGGTCGCGCGGTTCGGCCAGAGCAGCCCGCTGGGGCGGCCGGGGCAGCCGAACGAAGTCGCTCCGAGCTTCCTCTTCCTGGCCTGCGAG
>JAUIAI010000654.1 GCA_030425615.1 Gammaproteobacteria bacterium | reverse complement strand
CGTAGGCGACACCGAAGGTGATGCCGGCCCAGATCAGCAGCAAGAGCGTGACCGCGCCGAGATTCAGGCGCCAGTAGCGGCGCGCGTCAGGCATCGGCAGGTGGGCGGCGAGTGCGCCCAGTCCGGGGGAATCGTCACGCATATCCGAGCACTGCGGCCTTCGCCCAGACGAGCAGTGCCCAGAGGGCGGACAGCATTCCGGTGCCCACCAGCAGGCGCGCGCGCCCGGCGGGCGCGAACGGCGCGCCGAGCGCCTCCACCGGACGGGTCAGGAAACGCAGCCCCTCGTAGACGACGTTCGCGCCGACCCTGCCCAGACAGAGCGTCCAGAGCATGGCCCGCGCCATGACGAGCGCGGCGGCGAACTCCACGACCGCCTTGACCGGAGCGATCAGGGCCGGCAGCCACTCCGGCCCGATCGGGGTCATGCGGACTGCTGAAGCTGCTCGAGGATCGCCGGGTTCTCGAGCGTGGAGACATCCTGGGTGATCTCCTCGCCTCGCGCGATCGAGCGCAGCAGACGGCGCATGATCTTGCCGGAGCGGGTCTTGGGCAGGTTGTCACCGAAGCGGATGTCCTTCGGCTTCGCGATCGGGCCGATCTCCTTCGCGACCCAGTCGCGCAGCTCCGCGGCCACCTTCTGGCCGTCGGCACCGCTCGGGCGCGCGCCCTTCAGCACGACGAAGGCACAGATGGCCTCACCCGTGGTCGGATCGGGACGGCCGACGACGGCAGCCTCGGCCACCAGCGGATTCGACACCAGCGCCGATTCGATCTCCATGGTGCCGAGCCGGTGGCCGGAGACGTTGAGAACGTCGTCGATGCGCCCCATGATCCAGTAATAGCCGTCGGTATCCCGGCTGGCGCCATCACCGGCCAGGTAGAAGCGGCCCTGGAAGTCCTCCGGGAAGTAGCTCTTCACGAAGCGGTCCGGGTCGCCCCAGATGGTGCGGATCATCGACGGCCAGGGCTTCTTGATCACCAGGATGCCGCCCTTGCCGAGTTCGACGTCGGTGCCGGTCTCGTCGACCACGCTGACGGCGATGCCCGGCAGCGGCATGGTGCAGGACCCGGGCTTGAGGGCGTGAACCCCGGGCAGCGGCGTGATCATGTGGCCGCCGGTTTCGGTCTGCCACCAGGTGTCGACGATGGGGCATTTGCCGTGACCCACCTGCTCGTAGTACCACATCCATGCTTCCGGATTGATCGGCTCACCGACGGTGCCGAGCAGACGCAGCGACGACAACTGGTACTTGTCCGGCGCGTGATCCGGACTGGTCTGCGACGCTTTAACCAGCGCGCGGATCGCGGTGGGTGCGGTGTAGAAGATGCTGACCTTGTGTCGGTCGATCATCTCCCAGAAACGGCCCGCGTTGGGATACGTGGGCACGCCTTCGAAGACGACCTGGGTCGCGCCCACGGCCGTGGGGCCGTAACAGACATAGGTGTGACCGGTGACCCAGCCGACGTCCGCCGTACACCAGAAGACGTCGTCGGGCTTGATGTCGAAGGTCCACTGCATCGTCAGCGAGGCATGCAGCAGATAGCCGGCGGACGAATGCTGCACGCCCTTGGGCTTGCCGGTCGAGCCGGAGGTGTAGAGGATGAACAGCGGATGCTCGGCGCCGACCGGAACGGGCTCGCAGAAGTCGGCCTGGCCGGCCTCCACGTCGTGCATCCAGACGTCCCGCCCTTCGTTCCAGACCACGTCACCGCCGGTGCGCTGGTAGACCACGACGTTGCGGACCGCCTCGCAGCCCCCCATGGTCAGTGATTCGTCGACGGCGGGTTTGAGCGGCAGGCTTTTGCCGCCACGGCATTGCCCGTCCGCCGTGATGACGAGGGTGGCACCGGCATCGACGATGCGTTCGTGAAGGGACTTGGCCGAAAAGCCGCCGAACACCACCGAGTGGGTGAGCCCGAGTCGCGCGCAGGCCTGCATCGCGACGATGGCCTCGATGGACATGGGCAGGTAGATGATGACCCGCTCGCCCTTCTTCATGCCCAGGGCGGCCAGGCCGTTGGCGAAACGGCAGACCCGTGCCAGGAGTTCCTTGTAGGTCACCGAGGTGACCGTGCCGTCGTCGGCCTCGAAGTGGACGGCGACCTTGTTCTCGACCGGCGTGCCCATGTGGCGGTCGAGACAGTTGGCCGAGACGTTCAGTTCGCCGTCGGCGAACCACTTGAAGAACGGCCGCTCGGATTCGTCGAGCACCTGGGTAAAGGGCTTGGTCCACCGGAGCGTCTCGCGGGCCTGCCCTGCCCAGAAACCCTCGTGGTCTTTCTCGGCAGCCTCGCACATCGCCCGGTAGGCATTCATGCCGGAGATGTGCGCCTGCGAGACGAAGGCCTCGCTCGGCGGAAACTGCCGGTTCTCCTGCAGGACGGTCTGAATTTCCCCGGACACTGTCGCCTCCTTGATGGGTCGGTTTGCGCGCAGTGCCCGTGATACGGACGGGCCGGCGCTCGATTTGAATTCGGTACCATAGGAACCAGCCCTTACTGGCCCCTTACACAATATTTTCACACCGGCCCGCCGCCGTCCAAGTGAACCATGACGACCATATCCGCTTCCGACCTGATCGAATCCATTGCCGCCGGCCTGCAGTTCATCAGCTACTACCATCCGCGCGACTACATCGAGCACCTGGCACGGGCGTACGAGCGTGAGCAGAGCCCGGCCGCGCGGGACGCCATCGCCCAGATTCTCACGAATTCGCGCATGAGTGCCGAGGGCCACCGCCCCATGTGCCAGGACACCGGCATCGTCAACGTGTTCCTCAAGGTGGGCATGGATGTCAGGCTCACCGGCTTCTCGGGCTCGCTCGCCGACGCGGTCAACGAGGGGGTTCGCCAGGGCTACAACCATCCGGACAACCTGCTGAGAGCCTCGG
>JAUIAI010000653.1 GCA_030425615.1 Gammaproteobacteria bacterium | reverse complement strand
GGTGCAGGCCGGGCAGGCGGTTGCGGGCAGCGGGCTCGGAATCTCCATCGTCCTGCGCGTGGCCGAGATGCACGGCCTTTCTGTGACGTTCACGAACCGGTCCGCTGGCTCGGACACGCCCGAAGCGGGAGGCAGCGGGCCGGCGGCCGGTGGCTTGTCGGTCACGCTTGCGCCGAGACCGGCAGGTCGAGGCGGCTGACGACCCGTTCCGACCCGACGCCGCGCCGGTCAGCTCTTGGCCATCGCCTGGCGGGCGCGCTGGAGCAGCGACTGCGCCTCCTGACGGCGTCCGGCGTCGGCGAGCGGGCGTTGCGCCCGTGCCGGAGCGACCAGTGCCTTCTCGATGTACGGGATCGCCTCGGCGGCGCGGCCCTCGTCGACGAGGAACTCGCCGTAGAAATAGTTCGCGTCGATGCCCTCCGGGTTCACCGCCAGAGCGCGCTTCAGGAAGTCCTCCGCCTTGCCGTCACTGCCGAAGGACAGCGGCCAGCCGGGTACCTTGTGATACAGCACGCCGAGGCTGCCGAGCGCGGAGCCGCCCAGGCTGGCGGCGTCGATCTCGATCGAGCGCTCGTAGAGTTCGCGTGCACGATCGACGAGCTTCAGTGCGCCGAGACCGCCGCGGGCGCCCGCCCATGAGCTGAGGACGATTCCCTGCCAGGTCAGGGCGCGGGCATCGTCGGGATGACTGTTCGTCAGGGCCGCAGCCCGTGCCTCGAGCGATTCGAACGCATCGCTGCGTGCCTTCTCGGCGACTTCGTAGTTGATGTGCGCCCATTCCTGCTGCACCTTGAGCAGGTCGGCATCGAAGGACTGGGCTCGGCCGGTGGCGGGCAGCGCGAGGGCAAGGCCGAGAGCGGTGGCGAGCAGGGTTCTGTAGAGCGTTGTCATGTTGACCTCTGGTTCGGTGGTTTCAGGGGCGGGGAAGATCCGCCGGCGGCCCGCCGTCCGCGAGCGCGGCCGTGGAGGGGGCACCGATCTCGCGAAGTGCCCGGCGATGGGCGGCGAAGCCCGTGTCGACGAGTCGCGGCACGAGGGCGTTGAGCCTGGCGAAGAGTCGCTCGGGCCAGCCGAGCACGCGATCGAAGCCACGGCCCTCGAGCTGGCGCAGGATGGCCCTGGCCACGTGGTCGGGATCGTCGCTCGCGGTGCCGGTGGCCGCGTTGAAGCGCGAGGCGCGGTCGTCGTTCAGGGCCGTGCGGGTGGCGCGGGGCGAGACGGCGGTGACGCGGATGCCCGTGTCGGCCAGCTCGCGCCGCAGGGCTTCGGTGGCACCACGCAGGCCGAACTTGCTGGCCCCGTAGAGCGCGAAGCCGGGCACGCCCACGTGTCCGAGCGCGGAGCCCACGTTCAGGATCGTGGCCTTCGGCGCGCGAGAGAGGGGGCCGAGCATCGCTCGTGTCAGCTGCAGGGGCGCCACCAGGTTGGTTTCGATCACACGCCGTATGGTGGCGTCGTCCAGGTCTTCGAGCGCGCCGAAGCCCGATACGCCGGCGTTGTTGATGAGCGTGTCCACGCCGCGGCGCTCGGCTATCCTGACCAGTGTCGCGCGAGCGCCGGCGACACAGACGTCGCCGGCCACCGCCTCCACATCGGCACCGTCCCTGCGGCGGAGTGAACCGGCCAGGGCGGCGAGTGCGTCCGCATCCCGGGCGAACAGCAGCACCGCGTGGCCCTGGTCCACCAGCCGCCGTGCGACCTCGCGGCCGATACCGCCGGTCGCGCCCGTGAGCAGCACCGATCGCCGCCGCTTCGCAACGGATACGTCCGCCCCGCTCATGCTGCCTCCGCGGCAGGGAGCGCGGTCCTGGCCGGTTCGTCCAGGGAGCGGAACACATCGCCGTAGAGTCGGTAGAACACACGGGCACCGTGCACGATGGCCGCCAGATCGCTCTCGTCGGTCAGTGCGTCGACCAGCGTGGCGAAGTGATCGGTGTGATCCTGGTCGAGGTGTCCATGGGAACGCAGGTAGGTCATCGCCCGATCCGGCAGACCCAGGCGCTTCTGGATCGAGTCGGCCGCCTGCAGCGCGAGCGCGGCGCTGGTTCCCTCGAGAACGTGGACCATGCCCAGAAAGCCGAGCGGGTGGACGCGTCGGATCGTGTCGTACGCATACGCGACCATGACCTCGGTGGCCATCCCGGCGTCACCGTCGCGCGTCGCCCCGGCGTCACCCCCGGCGAACCGGATGTCGTCCAGGATCCAGTCGTCGTGACCCTCCTCCTCGGCGATGTACTCCTCCATCGCCGGCAGCATCCAGTCGAGGCGCGACGGCAGTGCGTCCCGGCAGGCCCGGAGCAGCGGCACCGTGTGGCGCACGTGGTGGTAGGCCTCGTGCAGGAACCGCAGATAGTCCGATCGGTCGATCTCTCCCATGAGGGCGCGGCCGATGATCGGTGCGGCGAGGAGTCCCTGACGGGCGTCGGCGGTTTCGTTGATCAGTCGTTCGTGGAATTTCAAGGGGCAGCCTCGTGAATGTCGGGGTTGTCGATAGGCGTCCGGCGCAGAAGGGCGCCGTGGGCGCTGGCGATCGCGTCGCGTCGTGGCCGCCCGTTGGGGGTGGCCATTCCACTGTCGGCATCGAACGGCCGGGAACTCACCATCCAGCGGCCGACACGGGCGTAATCGGGCAGTCGCAGATTCGCCTCGCGCACCGCGCGTCCGAGCGCTTCGATGCCGAGGTCCCGGGCGGCCGGCCAGAGCACCGCCACGGGTGAGTCCAGCGCTTCGCCGTAGACCACGGCCCTGGCGATCGCCGGCTCGCTTTCGAGCGAAGCTTCGACCCATTCCGGCGAGACATTGCGTCCGAAACCGGTGATGAAGACATTGCGTCGACGGCCGTCGATCCATACGAAGCCGTCTTCGTCGAGCCGGCCGAGATCGCCGGTCGGATGCCA
>JAUIAI010000652.1 GCA_030425615.1 Gammaproteobacteria bacterium | reverse complement strand
CCGGGGCGCGCAGCGTGGCGGTGTGGGCCTGGTCGCGTATTCGCGCAAAGAGGGCCGCGCACTGGGCGAGGTCACCAAGTTCCTGGTCTACAACGCGCGCAAGCGCCAGGAAGGCGGCGACACGGCAGACCGCTACTTCCTGCGCACCGAGTGCGTCGCCGGCGTCCAGGACATGCGTTTCCAGGAACTGATGCCCGACATCCTGCACTGGCTGGGCATCCGCCGCATCCACCGGCTCGTGTCGATGAGCAACGACAAATACGATGCCATCACCGGCTCGGGAATCCAGGTTGACGAACGCATCCGGATCCCGGACGAGCTCGTCCCCGAGGATGCCCGGGTCGAGATCGAGGCGAAGATGGCGGCCGGCTATTTCACCGCCGGCGAACAGGCGCCCGACGCCGAACGGCTCGCCGGGGTTCGCGGCCGCGGACTCGCGCCATGATCGGCGAGGCGCTGCGCAGCGGCGCTGCCGTGCGCGAGCGCTGCCACAACATCCTCGAAGCGATCCGGGCCGGTCACCCCGGTCACTTCGAGGTTGCGCCCGAGGCGCTGGCCGGGTGCGCGGACGCCGTCGCGAGCACGTGCCGCGAGCGCTATCCGGACGGCGACATTCCGTATCACGGCCGCTGGCGCCACTTCGCCGCGGGCGAGACAGACCGTCTCGCCGAACTGGACACGGCGCTCGCCGAGTGCTTCGGCACGCCGTCGGCCGTCGAACGTGCCCGCGCACAGATCGATCTCACCGTCGTGAGCGTCCTGCTCGATGCCGGTGCCGGCGTGGTCCTTCTACGAATCCCGGACCGATCGCGAGTTCGGCCGCTCGGAAGGGCTGGCGGTGGCGAGTTTTCGCGCGTTCATGGCCGGCGCGTTCTCGTCCCGGCCGGACGACCCGCTGCGCGTCGACGGCGTCGCGCTGCAGCGCATCGACGCCAACCGGCTGGCACATGTCTTCCAGGCGCACGCGGACAACCCGCTCGTCGGCCTCGAGGCGCGTGCAGCACTGCTCAACCGGCTCGGTGACGCCCTGCTGCGCGATGCGCCGCGCTTCGGCCCCGAGGGCCGCCCCGGCGAACTGTTCTTCCGCATCACCGACAAGGCCCGCCGCACCGAACTGCCGGCCGAGGAACTGCTGCACGCCCTGCTGGCCGGCTTCGGAGGGGTCTGGCAGGGTGGTCCGGCCCCGGGCGGCGAATCGCTCGGCGACGTCTGGCCGCACCGGTACGCCGGCGGGCAGGGCCCCAGCGCGGGCTGGGTGCCGTTTCACAAGCTCACCCAGTGGCTCACCTACTCGCTGCTCGAACCGTTCGAGCAGGCCGGCGTGCAGATGCACGGGCTCGACGAACTGACCGCGCTGCCGGAGTACCGCAACGGCGGGCTGCTCATCGATACCGGCGTACTGGTGCCGCGCGATCCCGGGCTGACGCAGATGCCGCTGGCGCCGGGCGACGAGGCGATCATCGAATGGCGGGCGCTCACCGTCGCCCTGATCGACGAGCTCGCGCCGCTGGTTCGCGAGCGACTGGGCAGGACCGCTCGCGAGATGCCGCTGGCGCGCATCCTCGAGGGCGGCACCTGGCACACGGGCCGCGCGCTGGCCCAGCGCCTGCGGGACGGCCGTCCTCCCCTGAACATCATCACGGACGGCACCCTGTTCTGAGCTCCGACCAAGGCGGGGCGACGACATGCTCCAGAGTACGCAGGAAACCTTCGATCCGGGCATCGTGCTGCTGCCGGGTTTCGCGCTGTCGGAGCGCGATGCACTGCGCGCAGGTATCGAGGCGGTCACCGACCGGGCGCCCGTTCGCAGGATGCAGGTCCCGGGCGGACACACGATGTCGGTGGCAATGACCAATTGTGGTGCGCTAGGCTGGGTGGCTGACGCACACGGCTACCGGTACTCGGCTCTGGACCCGCTCAGCGACCTGCCGTGGCCGGCAATGCCCGAGACCTTTCTACGACTGGCCCGCGCGGCCGCGGCCGCCGGCGGCTTCGACGGGTTCGAACCCGACGTCTGCCTGATCAACCGATACGAACCCGGCGCCAGGCTGTCGATGCACCGCGACGTCGACGAGCACGACTTCTCGCATCCGATCGTCTCGGTCAGCCTGGGATCACCGGCGCGCTTCGTGATCGGCGGACTCGCGCGCCGCGATCCGACGCGTGCCGTCGTTCTGCACGACGGCGACGTGATCGTCTGGGGAGGCCCGGCGCGCCGCATCCATCACGCGGCGGGCAGTCCCAGGCGGCGTGCCGGCCAGCCGACCCTGCGCTGGAATCTCACGTTCCGCCGGGCGGGGCCGTGAGCTCGCGGGGAATCCGCACACGCCGAGACCGAATCGAGACAAAAGCGATATCCGAACGAGTCCCGGGAGTCGCGCGGACGAGACGCCGGGAGTGCATGATGAGAACTGTCGAACGGGCGGTCGGAATCCCTCCAGGACCCCCGGGCGATTTCTCATTAGGGTTCTCCTCCCCCTGTTAGCCCGGCGCCGCCGGGCTTTTTCTTTGGCGCAAGTATCATCGATCGGTCCGCGCCGTCCGGCGCGCCTCGGAACGCCTCGAGATGCCCGCCATGTCAGAACAGGTCCACCTCGTCGACCACCCGCTGGTCCAGCACAAGCTGACCCTGATCCGCGAGAAGAGTCGCAGCACCAACAGCTTCCGGCGTCTCGTGAACGAGATCTCGTCCCTGATGGTCTACGAGGTCACGCGCGACATGCCGACTCACGAAGTCGAGATCGAGACACCGCTCGAACCGATGCGCAGCCGACTCATCGACGGCAAGAAGATCGTGTTCGTGTCCATCCTGCGCGCCGGCACCGGCATCCTGGACGGAATGCTCAACGTCATTCCGGGTGCCCGGGTAGGCCACATCGGCCTGTATCGTGACCCCAAG
>JAUIAI010000651.1 GCA_030425615.1 Gammaproteobacteria bacterium | reverse complement strand
ACGAAGAATTCTGCTTCCGGACCGAAATAGGCGGTGTCGCCGACGCCGGCGGACTGAATACCCGGGTGATAGCATTGCCGGGCCGCGTCCGGAGGGGACGCCGGTGACAGTCATCGGAACCGAGACAAAAATGCCAAACGTCACCTACATCGAGTTCGACGGAACCACGCACACCGTGGACGTCCCCGTCGGTCTTTCGGTCATGCGCGGAGCCGTGGACAACGAGATCCCGGGAATCGACGCCGATTGCGGCGGTCAGTGCGCCTGTGCCACCTGCCACGTCTTCGTGGACCCTGCCTGGCTGGAGCGCACGGGCGAACGCTCGGAGATGGAGGACAGCATGCTGGAGTTCGCCGCGGCCACCCAGGACAACTCGCGGCTGGCCTGCCAGATCGAGGTCACCGACGCGCTCGACGGCCTGATCGTGCGCATGCCCGAAGGGCAGCACTGAACCGATCACCAGGGAGACGAACCATGAGCACCGTTGCCACCCAAGCCTCGGCGCAGGACATCCGCGCGCATGTTGCCGGTCTGGATCTTTCGGAGATCGACGTCAGCGATCCCGTGCTGCACCGTGACGACACGATTCACCACTACTTCGAACGGCTTCGCCGGGAGTGCCCGGTGCACAAGGCCAGCACCGAACGCTTCGGCGAGTTCTGGTCCGTGACCCGCTATCAGGACATCATGGAGACCGAACTGAACCACAAGGTCTTCTCGTCCGAGCCCGCGATCACCATCCGCGACATGCCGGAGGAGTTCCGGCGACCCATGTTCATCGCCATGGACCCGCCCAAGCACGACGAGCAGCGCAAGGTGGTCAGCCCGATCGTGGCGCCCGCCAATCTCGCGCGCATGGAGCAGACCATCCGCGAGCGCACCTGCCGCGTGCTCGACGGCCTGCCCCGCAACGAGACCTTCGACTGGGTCGAGACCGTCTCCATCGAGCTGACCACGCTGATGCTCGCCACCCTGTTCGACTTTCCCGTCGAGGATCGCAAGCTCCTGACCTGGTGGTCGGACGTTGCGACGGTCGATCTCACGTCGGGCGGCCCCATCGACACCGACGAAAAGCGCATGGCAGAGCTGATGAAGTGCCTGGAGTACTTCACCCGGCTCTGGAACGAGCGCGTCAATTCGGATCCCAGGCCGGACCTCGTCTCCATGCTCGCGCACGCCCCGGCAACCCGAAACATGGCGCCGGCCGAGTTCCTGGGTAATCTGATGCTGCTGATCGTCGGCGGCAACGACACGACCCGTAACTCGATGTCGGGCAGTGTCGTGGCCCTGAACCGCTTTCCGGACGAATACCGCAAGCTGCGGGAGAACCCCGGCCTCATCCCGACCAGCTTCGTGCCGGAGGTCATCCGCTGGCAGACTCCGCTGGCGCACATGCGACGCACCGCCAAGGCGGACGGCGAGATCGCGGGCCAGAAGATCCGCGCCGGCGAGAAGGTCGTGATGTGGTATCTCTCGGGCAACCGGGACGACACGGCAATCGAGGACCCCGAGGCCTTCATCATCGACCGCAAGCGTCCCCGCCAGCACATGTCGTTCGGCTTCGGCATCCACCGCTGCGTGGGCAACCGCCTGGCGGAGCTGCAATTGAAGATTCTCTGGGAAGAGATCCTGCAGCGCTTCGAAACCATCGAAGTCGTCGGCGAACCCGAGCGCACGTTCTCGAACTTCGTGCACGGCTGGACCCGGGTCCCCGTTCGAATCCCGGGCTGAAGGGCTCGCGCGGCCGGCCGTCCTGCGGTCCGGCCGCACGCCACGCCCCCACGGGGTACACCCCCGCGGGCGAGCACCCGCGTTCGTCAGCCGAGCACTCCGGCGCGCAGGTCTTCCACGGCCTGAATGAGCTCGTCGCGGGTGTTCATCACGAACGGGCCGTACTGGGCGATCGGCTCGTTCAACGGCCTGCCGGCCGCGAACAACGCGCGCGACGGGGCCGCCGCGCGCAGGCGCACGCGGGCCATGTCCTGCCGGGTCGCCAGAACGGCCAGCGCACCGGCCGGCGCGGGGGCCCCGCTTTCGCCGACCCCCACCTCACCGTCGTACACGTGCAGGAAGGCGTTGTGCGCGGCCGGCAGGGAGAACGACCAGTCGGCGCCCGCGTCCAGCCGCACGTCCATCAGCAACGGTTCGGTTCCGGTGCGCTGCACGACCCCGCTCACCGACGCAGCACCGTCAACGGCCAGGGTCCCCGCCACCAGGCGCACGTGCACACCGGGCGCCGGCGCGAGATCCGGGATCTCAGCCGCCCCGATATCGTGATAGCCGGGCTCGCACATCTTGTCGCGCGCAGGCAGATTCAGCCAGAGCTGGAAGCCCTCCATCAGGCCGTCCTCCTGCTCGGGCATCTCCGAATGCAGGATGCCCCGTCCGGCCGTCATCCACTGCACGTCACCGGCCTGCAGCAGCCCTTCGTTCCCGCGGCTGTCGCGGTGGCGCATCCGTCCGGCGAGCATGATCGTCACCGTCTCGAAGCCGCGATGCGGGTGCTCGGGAAAGCCGGCGATGTAATCGCCGGGATCGTCGGAACGAAAGGCGTCGAGCATCAGGAATGGATCGAGGCGGCGCTGCAGATCGCCACTCAGCAGGCGGGTCAGGCGTACGCCGGCGCCGTCCTGGGTGGCCTGACCGGCGACCAGCGCCTCGATCTCGCGGCTTGCGTTCATCGGTGCTCCGAATTCGTTGAAGGGATCGTTCAAGTGGTTTTCAGAAACGGAGCTCTCGATCATGCCAGCGCGTCGAGGCCCCGACCGAGGTCGGCCATGACATCGTCCGGGTCTTCCAGGCCCACCGCGAGCCGGATCAGCCCTTCGCTCACGCCGGCTTCCCGCCGCTCCTCGGGCGACACGCGCGCGTGGGTGGTGGATGCCGGATGGGTGATCGTCGTGC
>JAUIAI010000650.1 GCA_030425615.1 Gammaproteobacteria bacterium | reverse complement strand
CCGCGGCACGATCACCACGTTGACGTTCTCCAGAACCGGTGCGAGCGGGCCGGCGAGTTCGGCGGCCATGGCCAGCGCACCCTCGCCGGACGCGGGTTCGTTGCCGTGCTGGGCCGCCATGATCCAGACCGTCGGCCGGCCCGACGCCGCTAGGGTGGAAGGCCAGGGGGCTCCGGCGCGGGTGAAGACCAGCATCGGAATGGACTGCCCGAGCTGGGAGCGGCCCGCGTCCAGCAGGTACACGTCCGGGCGGCGGGCCAGTTCCCCGGCGAACTCGAGCAGGCTTTCCTGGCTGGTCGGCCAGCGCCCGCTCGTGAAGGCCGGTGTCGGTATCTCCACCGGCGGCGGGTCGAACGTGACCCGTGCCGGCAGCGGCGCATTCTCGATGGTCGGCGGCAGGGGCGTACAGCTGCCGAGAAACGCAACCGCGATCACGGCGCAAGCCCCCGTCCAACGGCCCGGGCGGCGCGGCGGCAATGGGTCGCCGCGGCCACATGACGGCTGAACGGCGCCGGCTCGAAGGAGGGCGGGATTTCGCACGGCCGCGATGGTATCAGCGCCTTCGCCCGAGCGGTTCGGGCCGCCCGGACCCATTCGGGCTCGGGGTACCATTGCGCCCTGGCCGATTCTGACCGACCTCAATGTCCTCTCCCCTGAACGCACTCAGCCCGCTCGACGGCCGCTATGCGGCACAGGTCGCCGACCTGTCCCCGATCTTCTCCGAGGCTGGCTTCATGCGTCGCCGCCTGCAGGTGGAAATTACCTGGCTGCTCGCCCTGTCCGAGGCCGGCTTCGCCGAGTTGCCACCCTTCTCGTCCGAGGACCGCGCCCGGCTCGAGCGACTCGTCGCCGACTTCGACGAGGCGGCGGCGGGGCGGATCAAGGCCATCGAGCGCGAACTGAATCACGACGTCAAGGCCGTCGAAGTGTTCATCCGCGAGCGGGTCTCGGGGCAGCCTGGCCTGGCGCGCGCACTGGAGTTCATCCATTTCGCCTGCACCTCGGAGGACATCAACAACACCTCGCATGCCCTGATGCTGCGCGAGGCGCGGGACGAGGTCTTGCTGCCCCGGTTGCACGAGATCATCGGTCGGTTGCGTGATCTGGCCCACGCCGAGGCCGGTACCCCGATGCTCAGCCGCACCCATGGTCAGACGGCCTCGCCCACCACCGTGGGCAAGGAAATCGCCAATGTGGTGGCGCGTCTTCAGCGTGCGGTCGAACGGATTGCCGCCGTTCCCGTCCAGGCCAAGCTCAATGGCGCGGTGGGCAACTTCAACGCCCACCTGGTCGCCTATCCGGAGCACGACTGGGAGACCTTCTCGCGGCGCGTGATCGAGTCGCTGGCGCTCGTCTGGAACCCTTACACGATTCAGATCGAGCCGCACGACTACATGGCGGAACTGTTCGACGCGGTTGCCCGTGCGAACACGATCCTGCTCGATCTGGACCGTGACGTCTGGGGCTACATCTCGCTCGGCTACTTCAAGCAGCGCACGCGGGCGGGCGAGGTCGGTTCCTCGACCATGCCGCACAAGGTAAACCCGATCGACTTCGAGAACTCGGAGGGCAACCTGGGCCTTTCGAACGCCCTGTTGCGGCACCTGTCAGACAAGCTGCCGGTCTCGCGCTGGCAGCGGGACCTCACGGACTCCACCGTCCTGCGCAACGTCGGCGTCGCGCTCGGCTATGCGTTGCTCGGCTACACCTCATGCCTGCGCGGGCTGGGCAAACTCGAGGTCGATCCGGCCCGGCTGGCGGCGGACCTCGATGCCGCCTGGGAGGTGCTCGCAGAACCCGTTCAGACCGTGATGCGACGCTACGGGCTGGCCGAGCCCTATGAGCGATTGAAGGCCTTCACTCGTGGCCGCGCGATCTCGCGCCAAGATCTCCTGGCATTCATCGATTCGCTGCAGGAGCTGCCCGAGTCCGAGCGCAGCCGGCTCAAGGCCCTGACGCCGGCCGGTTATACCGGTCTGGCGGAGACCCTCGCGCGTCGGATCTGACGCGCCAGGCGCCCCTCGCCGGGGGGCGGCCTTCGCGGGCAGGCCGGATTTCCCCGCGACTCGTCAGGGATTGGGCGGTATTGGTACTAATACGAACAATCCTTGTAAGGACCATCCGGGTCGCCGCGACCGTGTTTCGAACCGGACGAAGCGTCCGCCCGTGCCGCTCACGCGAACTGCAAATCCATGACCTTTCCCGTGAATCCCGCCGGAAAGCCCCCGTACCTGCGAACGCTGCGCCTGCTCGCCGAGGCCATGCAGGCCTTCGAGCGGCTCAACAGGGCGCAGCTCCGGCCGCTTGGCCTGACGCTGGCACAGTTCGACATCCTGGCGACGCTGGGCGACACCCGCGGTATGACGTTCCGGGAACTGGGTGAACACACGCTGATCACGAAGGGAACCCTCACCGGCGTGGTCGATCGGATGGCGGCGCTGGGCTGGGTGGAGCGGGTGCCGGGCGAAGGAGACCGCCGGACGACCCTCGTGCGGCTGACCGCCCGGGGTCAGCGCTTCTACCGCGAGGTCTTCCCGGGCGTGGTGGCCGGGTCCGGACCCGCGTTCGCGAACCTCGGCGACGCTGACCGCCGGGTCCTCGACGGACTGCTGGAGAGCCTGCGCGACGGATTCGAAGTCACGGCCGCGTCGATCGCGCGGGCGGTCTCCGCGAGCCGCGCCTCGTCGCGCGCGGCGTTGGTCGCGGCCATCGGCGTCGTCGTTCCGTTCCTCCTCGGACTCGGCGTGCTGCTGTCGTTCGTCGGCGTGGTGGCGGTGCAGGGAGCCGCAGCGTCACCGGCGCAGATCTTCGTCGTGAGCGGCCGGATCGTCCCCCCGGTGGACGCGGAGTCGTTCGCCTGAACGTAGATCGCCTGCGCCACCCCCTGCATCCCCGTGCTGGTGTCTGCCCGGGCC
>JAUIAI010000649.1 GCA_030425615.1 Gammaproteobacteria bacterium | reverse complement strand
GAACGAGATCGCCGCCTCGCGGACGTGTTCGGGCACGCCTTGCAGGCCGAGCACGGTCAGGCGCACCACGGGCGTGCCGCCGAAGATCATCGTCGTGACCACGGCGGCCGGTTTGCCCGTGCCGAAGAACGCGATCACGGGAATCATGAACACGAAGGCCGGCATCGTCTGCATGAAGTCCATGACGGGCCGCAGGGCGGCGTACAGGCGCGGGCGGCGCGCGCAGAACATGCCCAGCGGGATGCCGATGATGATCGAAAGGCAGGCCGCCGTACCGAGCAGGGCCAGTGTCGTCATCGCCTTCTCCCAGAAGCCGAGCAGGCCCATGTAGGCGAGGAACGCGCCGGAGAAGATGGCCGCCCGCCGTCCCGCCGACAGTCCGGTCGCGAGGACGATCAGGCCGAAGATGACGATCCAGGGGGTCTTCACGAACATCAGCTCGAGCGCATCGAGCACGATCCGGATCCCGAGCGTGACCAGGTCGAACAGCGCCTCACCGTTGCGGATCGCGAATTCGAAGAAGCCCTCGACCCAGCCGATGACGGTGAGCCGGATCTCGGGATGCGTGGGGAACTCGGCGAGCGCCGGGAACGCGCCCGGAAAGCTGTAGTGCACGGCCGTTGCCGCGATGACGGTGACCACGAACGCGACGCTGAAACCGATGTGCATCCTGCTCATGCCGCGATCGATTCCCGGGTCCGAGAGCCAGTCGTGATACCGGCGCGACAGGAGCGGGTTGGCCGTCGCGCCCTGGACTATCCGGACCACCAGCAGCAGCGCCAGCCCGCCGACGGCGATCCAGAAGCCCGAGTCCGCGAGCGCCTGCGCCTCCATCCGGATGGAACCGATCGCGTCCTCGAGCGACGCCACCGTGCGCCGGTAGACGTCGACATTGTCGGCGTTGCGCTCGATGGCCGCCTCCAGCTGGCGGCGACGCAGGTCGAGCGTGCCCTCGATCTCCCCGATCCGGCGCCAGGCATCGGCGGCCAGGTCACCGAAGGCACCCCGCACGATCTGCACCCAGGCCAGCGTCTCCACCAGCAGGAAGGCCAGCGCCCAGTGCCAGATCGCACGCATGCCGAACCACACCGGTCCGAGCAGGAAGGCCCGGGGATTGAAGGTGCGCGGCCAGCCGGTGGCCCGGCCGATGCGTTCGAACTGCACCGACCAGTACCGCGGTTCGGTGACGACGAAGGCGGCGAGGTCCGGATCGACGGGCGCCGGGTTCGCCCCGCCGTCCCCTCCGTGGTCCGCTCCGTTCCGCGGGGCCGCCGCGGCGCCGACCTCCATGCCCGTGGCGCTCATTCGCCCGCTCCGTGTTCGCCCACGGCCTCGAGCACCGCCCGCCGCGTGAGGATGCCCTGGTCGCCGTCGTCCCCGCGCACCACGGAGGGCCCCGGGTGATCGATGGCCATTCTGAGCAGTTCCCCGAGCGGCTGATCGGCGCGCACCCGGGGCGCATCGGCTCCGGCACCGGCCGCGGCCGCACCTCCGGCCGGAATCGGGGTCATCAACGAAGCGGCGCTGACCACCTTCAGCGGCGAGATTCCCGAGACGAAGTCCGCCACGTATTCGTCGGCGGGATGCATGAGGATCTGCGAGGGCGTGCCCACCTGCACGACGCGGCCGTCGCGCATGATCGCGATGTGGTCGCCGATGCGCACAGCCTCGTCCAGATCGTGGGTGATGAAGACCGTGGTCTTGTCCATGCGCGCGGACAGACCGATGAACTCGTCCTGCAGCTGGCGGCGGATGAGCGGGTCGAGCGCGCTGAACGGCTCGTCCATCAGCAGGATGTCGGGATCGGCCGCCAGCGCGCGCGCCAGCCCCACCCTCTGCTGCATGCCGCCCGACAGCTCATGCGCGAAGCGGTTGCCCCAGCGCTGCAGCTCCACCAGCTCGAGCGCCTCGTGGGCGCGGCGCATGCGGTCGTTCTTGGCCACCGCGCGGATCTCGAGCGGCATGGCGACGTTGTCGAGCACCGAGCGGTGCGGCATCAGCGCGAAGTTCTGGAACACCATGCCGATGCGCCGGTTGCGGAAATCCTGCAGCTCGCGCGGCGGCAGCGCCATGACATCCGTACCGTCGACGAAGATGCGGCCGTCGGTGGGCTCGAGCAGCCGGTTGATGTGCCTCACCAGCGTGGACTTTCCGCTGCCGGAAAGCCCCATGACGCAGAAGATCTCGCCGCGCGCCACCGACAGACCCACATCGGCCACCCCCACCACCGCGCCGAAGCGCTCGAGCACGCCGGCCTTGTCCATGCCCTCCGAGCGGATCGCGGCGAGCGCCTCGCCGGCGCGTTCGCCGAAGATCTTCCAGACGCCTTCGAGGCGGATCATCGGCGCCGCGGCCCCGGCCGTCTGCGCCGGGGTCCCGGCCTGGGCCGTCGCATCGTTCATGTGGGCATCACTCCGGCGACGGCTCGATCACGAATCGGCGCTCAGAGGCCGAGCCACTTGTCGACCCGGTCGCTGTTGGCGGCGATCCACTCCCGCGCCACCTCCTGCGGGTCGCGGCCCTCGCCCGAGATCTGATGCGCGAAGTGGCTCACGTCGTCGGCGGTGAGCGAGAAACGCTCGAGGAACTCGGTGATGGCCGGCGAGCGCTCGCGCAGCGAGTTCGAATAGGCGATCTGCACCTTCTTCAGAGCGTCCTTCGTGGCCACCTTGGATTTCTCGTACCAGTCCGGGGAATCCGAAGGCTGCACCATCACGTACTTGGCCGGGTCGAACGTCGGCTCGCTGAGCATCTGCACGTCGAACATGTACCAGATGGCGTGCGGCTTGTAGCAGTAGAACGCATAGCCTTCCTTCTTGGCGATGGAGTCCTTCACCCGCGCGGTCTTGACTGCCTCTTCGGCGCGGACCGGTTCGATGAACGGCAGCAGGTTGTAGTCGCGCACCTTCACTTCGTTCAC
>JAUIAI010000648.1 GCA_030425615.1 Gammaproteobacteria bacterium | reverse complement strand
CGGCTTCGACCTTGTTCGTCGCCGCCATCATTCCCGGGATCATCGTGCTCGCCACGATCATGGCCACGAATATCGCGGTCAACCGCATCGCAGGCTACGAGAACTCACAACGTGCATTCTCGTTGGGCCACTGGGCCAGAACGGTCTGGGCCGGCCGGTACGGGCTGCTCGTGCCCTTCATCATTCTGGGCGGAATCTACTCCGGCGTTTTCACGCCGACCGAGGCCGCGGCCGTGGCCGTCGTGACGACGATCGTGATCGGGCTGCTGCAGGGTACGCTTTCGGTCTCGGACTTTCCCGATATGCTGCTGAGCTCGGCCAAGGTCAATGGTGTGATCCTGCCCACCGTTGCATTGTCCCTGCCCCTGGCGGAAGCACTGGGAACCTTGTCCGTTCCCCAGTACCTGATCGAGCACATCCTCGCGCTGACCACGAGCACCACCCTGATCATCCTGATGATGGTGGCGGTGCTCATCGTCGCCGGTTGCGTCATGGAGGCCGTTCCGAATATCGTGTTGATAGCACCCGTGCTGCTGCCGCTGGCGCGCGAGATCGGCATGGACGACATCCACTTCTGCGTCATGATGGTGACCTCCCTGGGAATCGGCTTCATCACGCCGCCGATCGGCCTCAATCTCTTCGTGATCTCCGGCGTCACGGGTGAGCCTATCCTGAAGGTAGCCCGTCACGCAGCCCCATTCGTCTTCTCGATGCTCTTGGTCGCGCTGGTGCTGGCCTTTGTTCCCGAACTCTCGCTCGCTCTTCTGAACAGGTGACCCCCGGATGCGCGTGATCTTCGTCCTGTTCGACTCCATGGTGCGCGGCGCCCTGCAATGCTACGGCGGTGAGCACATCGAAACACCGGCTTTCAACCGGTTCGCCGAACGGGCGGTCACGTTCGATCGTCATTTCGTGGGCAGCCTGCCCTGCATGCCGGCACGACGCGAGATGCACACCGGCCGCCTGAACTTTCTGCACCGGAGCTGGGGAGCGCTTGAGCCCTTCGATCAATCGTTCTCGGAGCTGCTGAGGGCAGCGGGTGTCTATACCCACCTCGTTTCGGATCACTATCACTACTGGGAGGACGGCGGCGCCACGTATCACAACCGCTATTCCTCATGGGACTTCATTCGCGGTCAGGAGTGGGACCCCTGGAAGGCCATGGTCCAGCCACCACTCGAACGCTTCAGGCAGATGTACCACCCGCTCCAGCACGATGCGCCTGGAGACGGCCGGCTGCAGTCGATGATCAATCGCGAGTCCATGAAAGACGAGTCGGACTACTGCTGCCCGAGAACATTCGAGTCGGCCTTCGAGTTTCTCGATGGAAACCGGCATTGCGACAACTGGCTGCTGCATCTCGAATGCTTCGACCCGCACGAACCGTTCCATGCCCCGGCCCGCTTCCGGGAGAAGTACCCGACCGGTTACAACGGTCCGATCCTTGACTGGCCACGCTACAAACGAGACGAGCAGACGGCCGGCGAGGTCGCTGAGCTGCGCGCCAACTATGCTGCCCTGATGAGCATGTGCGACGAGTACTTCGGCCGGCTCCTCGACTACATGGACCGGCACGACATGTGGCGTGACACGGCCGTCGTGCTGGCGACGGACCACGGCTTCCTGCTTAGCGAACACGACTGGTGGGGCAAGAACCGGATGCCGTTCTACAACGAACTCGCGCATATCCCGCTGCTCATCCATACGCCCGACAGCGCCACCCAGGGCGGTCAACGACGCCAATCACTGACCCAGACCATCGATCTGATGCCGACGCTTCTCGATCTGTTCGGCGTCGAGATCCCACACACCGTCGAGGGAAGGTCGCTGGTGCCGGTGCTACAGGATGACCAGCCGGTGCGTGAGGCGGCGCTCTATGGCATGTTCGGCGCGGGAACCAACATCACCGACGGTCGATACACCTACTTCCGTTATCCCGACGACATGACACAGCATGATCTGTTCGAGTACACGATCATGCCGATGCACCAGAGATCCCTGTTCCCACTGCCGGAGCTTCGCCAGGCGACACTGGTGAATCCGTTCTCGTTCACCCAGGGGGTACCCCTGCTCAGGGTGCCGGCGCGTCGTAACGTCAAGGGTCAACCCGTGGGCCACACCGGCCAGGGCGGCGGCTATGAGGACACCACCACCGTCCTGTACGACCTGAACGACGACTACGAACAGCAACGACCGTTCCGGGACGAGTCCGTCGAGTCCCGGCTACTTGCCTTGATGCACGACATCATGTCGCGCAACGAAGCGCCCCCGGAAGCATTTGTCCGGCTCGGCCTCAGTCCGCCCTGAGCACGGCCGACCTGCACCGGGCGAGATCGCCGAAGCGCGGCTAGAACCCGACCCGATGCCCTTCACGGCGTTGCCCGCAGTGCGGGCTCGTCCGGTTCGCGCACGGGGGTACGCGCGAGGCTGGCCAGGCGGTCCACGACGGCCGGCCAACGGCGTCAGATTGCCACGGGCAATGACTCAAATCCGCCTCGCTCCCGACAACGCTGCCGGCAGGGATGCGTCACGTGCGGACCTTCTCGCTGTAAAAGACAGGTTTCTCCTGGAATGCCCGCGTCAGCGGGCCGATCTGCCAGAGCGCGCAGAGTCCCACGATGACGTAGACGATCCGCGACAGCCCCGGACCGATGCGGACGTCTCGCCGCCCCGTCCGGGTGATGGCCTGACGGGGGAAGGATGATGACAGGCGAGTGGGATGGACTGACCGAACAGCAGTTCGACGCGGTGGACTGGTGGAACAAGTACAACATCGAGCCGGCCGGGCACCCGGGCGCCACTCTGCGGGCGCAATCGGCCTGGGCTGTCTTCACGGGGTGCGAAGGCCCGGACTACGGCATCGCGGGCATCTTCTGCGGCCACGAGGCCCGCAGGGACGCCGACGCGTACGCGCTGAGCCTG
>JAUIAI010000647.1 GCA_030425615.1 Gammaproteobacteria bacterium | reverse complement strand
CACGACCACCGGATGCACCGCGTCCTGGGTGGCGAGTTCGCGATTCAGCATCCGGGTCTCGCCCTGTTTCGCGTACACGCCCTCGGTTCCGAAGACGTGGCGGCTGGAATGCACCGCCTTCAGTGACAGGAGTGTCTGTCGCAGGCCCGGCGAGAGCGCCTCAAAGGCGGCATTCATGTTCGCGAACAGGGTCTCCCCACCGCGCGGCGGAACCTCACGGGCAAGCAGGATGGAGCCCAGGGCAGGCGACGCGTCGTAGGAATGGTCGGTGTGCCAGCCGCCTCCGATGTTCGTGGTCTGCTCGGCAGTCTTGCTGACCTGCGCGATCTCGGGGTGACCGGGAACCGGGGTGAAGAATCGGTTCACGTCGATTTCGCCCCAGCGGTTCGCGAAGGCGATGTGATCGTCCGGACTGAGGGACTGGTCACGAAAGAACAGCACGCCGTGTTCCGCGAAGGCCTGTCGCAGACTGTCCATTTCCGCATCGCCGACCGATCGCAGGTCGATGTCGGTCACATCGGCACCGACGCCACTGCGTGGGTGAATGCTCATCATCGTCGTGTCTCCTTGGGCGACCGCACGGACAGGCTCCCCGGCCGCCACGGCGCACGGGGCTATGATGCCATCAGAACGGGATCGGGCCACGCGCCCTTTCGAAGAGGCGACGAGTCATGCACTGGACCATCGGACGGTTCGAGATCACGGCCATCCGTGAACAGCCCATTCACGGGCTGGAGGATCTGATCAAGGAAGCACGGCCGGACACACTGGCGGCCATTCCGTGGCTGCGTCCGCACTACATGACCGATGACTTCAAGCTCAAGGGCTGGATCCAGTCGTTCCTCATCACCGGCGGTTCCCGGGTCGTCCTGGTGGACACCTGTGTCGGCAACGACAAGGAGCGCCCGAACGATCCGGCATGGCATCGGCAGCAGCGCGCGTTCCTGCAGGCATTGCAGGAGGCCGGGGCGATGCCCGGGGACGTGGACGTCGTACTCTGCACGCACCTGCACGTCGACCATGTCGGCTGGAACACGTTCTGGGATGGTGCCGCATGGCGGGCCACGTTCCCCAGGGCGCGTTATCTATTCGAGCGCACCGAGTTCGAGCACTGGCGGGCGCTCGCCGCGGAGGCGGAGGCCCCTCCCCCGCCCCAGGAATCACGCAAGGACGCGGCGCTGCGCGCTTTCCGTCAGACCCAGCGCCTGACCTTCGCGGACTCGGTTGCTCCGATCGTCGAAGCCGGCCTGGCGGACGCTGTCGACAGGGACCATGTCGTGTGCGACGGGATCCGTCTCGTGCCCACCCCGGGCCACACGCCCGGTCACGTATCCGTCCTCGTGCGGGACGGTGATGCCGAAGCGGTCATCAGTGGCGACTGTGTCCACCACCCGTGTCAGATCGCCCATCCGTCCTGGAGGACGCTCGTCGATGCCGATCACGAACAGGCCGCCCGGACCCGCCATCGCCTGTTCGGCGATCTCGCGGACCGTTCCGGCCTGCTGATCGGCAGCCACTTCGCGGACCCCTGCGGCGGGAGGCTCCGGCCCGAGGGCGAGGGCTATCGGTTCGAAGCCGGCGAGACCTGAAGAATCTTCGAAGGTCCCGCCCCGACGGTGCGACGGATCAGCCCGTGTGGCCGGCCCCCGCGGGAGCCGCATGGGCCTCGACGTTGCGGAACGCAGCCACGGCCTGAACCAGTTCCTGGGCCTGTTGCCGCAGGCTGGCCGCCGCCGCGGCGCTCTGCTCCACCAACGCCGCGTTGTGCTGCGTGTTCTGATCCATCTCGACGACCGCGCGTCCGACCTCCGCCACGCCATGACTCTGCTCGGCGCTGGCATTGCTGATTTCACCCACGATCTGGGTGACGCGCTGGACCGCGGCGACGACATCCTGCATCGTGGTGCCTGCCTTGTCGACCAGGGCGGTGCCCTGCTCCACCCGCTCCACGCTCTCGCCGATCAGGTCCTTGATCTCGCGAGCCGCGTTCGCGCTGCGATGCGCCAGCGAGCGCACCTCTCCGGCCACCACGGCGAAGCCCCGACCCTGCTCTCCGGCGCGTGCGGCCTCGACCGCCGCGTTCAGGGCCAGGATGTTGGTCTGGAACGCGATGCCGTCGATCACGCTGATGATCTCGGCGATCCGCTGGCTGCTCTCGTTGATGCCCTTCATGGTGCCGATCACCTCGTCCACCACCTCGCCGCCCTGGACGGCGGCGGCACTGGTTTCCCGCGCGAGTTGGTCCGCCTGGCTCGCGTTCTCGGCATTCTGGCGCACGGTCTGATCCAGTTCCTCCATCGCACTTGCGGTCTGCTGAAGGGCGCTGGCCTGCTCCTCGGTACGCGACGAGAGATCCTGGTTGCCTTGCGCGATCTCGGCGCTGGCCGTGGCCAGATTGTCGCTTCCCGTGCGAACCTGCGCGACGATGGTCACCAGGGCCTCACGCATGCTTGCCATCGAAGCGAGCACGCTGCCGGGGGACGCCTTCGCGGCGTCCCTCATCGGGCTCAGGTCTCCGCCGGCGATCCGCCGGGCGGCCGAACCGAGTTCGGCCGGATCCGCGCCGAGCGCACGCATGAGGGACATGGGGATGAACACGCTCATCGCGACAGCCACCGACACGCCGATCAGCAGCGTCGCGATCATGGCGGTGGTCATCGTTTCGGTCGACCCCTCGACCGACCGGACCATCGTAAGGGTCTTGTCGCGAATGTAGGCCATGTAGGCGCCGCTGGCCTCGCCGAGATCCTCGAGAAGCGGGATGCACTCCTCCTGCATCTTCCGGATGGCGGCCTCGAGATTTCCGTTCGTCGCCTTGTCGACGATATCGAGCGCGACGGGGCCGTAGTCCGCCTCGACCCGGGCGATCGCGTTCACCAGCGAAACCTCCTTCGGGTCACCGGATTCGGCGGCGCTCGAGACCAG
>JAUIAI010000646.1 GCA_030425615.1 Gammaproteobacteria bacterium | reverse complement strand
GGGGCTTGCCAAATTCGACCAGGTCATAGCTGGTGTAGGTGTCGCTCATGGGTCTCGTCTCCTCTCGTTGGGACGGTTATTGTGCGCCAGAGCGAGTCTCTGCGGCATCCGGCGACCGCGTCAGCGCCTGGCCAGGGCCAGTTGCAGCCCCAGCAGGATGAGCGCCGCGCCGCTCGTTCTGGCAATCCATTCGAGGACCGCGGGCCGCGCACGCAGGGCGGCGGCAAGCCGTCCGGCCACCAGTCCAACGGGCGCCTTGACCAGGAAGGTCAGCCCGGCGAACACCAGACCGAGCACCAGGATCGCCAGCGCCGGATGCGTGGCGTCCACGGACACGAACTGCGGCAGGAATGCGAAATAGAACACCGCGATCTTCGGGTTCGCGATGTTCGACAGCGCCCCCTCACGAAAGCGCCGCCAGCCCGACGACGACCCGCCGGCGGCCGCTCCGAACTCTGCCGCGCCACCGCGCAGCATCTGCACGCCGAGCCAGATCAGATACGCGGCCCCGATCCACTTCAGTGCGATGAAAAGGCCTTCGAAGGCATGCAGGAGTGCCCCGAAACCCAGGCTGGCCAGCAGCGTGTGGCCGACCAGGCCGGTGCTCACCCCGGCAGCCGTGGCGACGCCGGCACGCGCGCCGTGCGCGAGGGACCGCGACATGACCAGAACCATGTCCTGGCCGGGCGTGATGATCAGGAGGAGCGATGCGACGATGAACAACGCCCAGGGAATGTCGGCACCGCTCATGGCAGGATCGCTTGCGTCGTCGGCGGGTCGATCAGCGCCCGGACCATCGGCCAGCGGCCGCCGAAAACGCTCATGAATCGGCCGCCGCGTTCCTGACACCGCCGCCGCCCCCGTTGCCGAACGGCAACGGCCAGCCGCGCTGCCGCTTCGTGTCGATGGTCGCGGTCACGGTCATGCCGATGCGAAGCCGGGGGGCATCCGGACGGGGTTCGATACGCAGACGAACCGGCACGCGCTGCACCACCTTGACCCAGTTGCCGGTGGCGTTCTGCGGGGGCAGCAGCGAGAACTCTGCGCCGGTGGTCGGCGCGATGTCGCTGACCACCGCATGCCATTCGATGCCCGGATAGGCATCCACGCTCAAGGTGGCATGCTGGCCGGGAGCCAGATGGGTGAGCTGGGTCTCCTTGAGATTGGCCTCGACCCACACGTCGTTGTCGTTCACGAGGCTGAAGACGGCCCTGCCCTGCTCGACGAACTCGCCGGCCTGCAGGCGCATGTTGCTGATGATGCCGGCGGCCGGCGCACGAACGACGGTCTTGCGTTCCCGGGTACGCGCCAGTTCGAGACGGTACTGTGCCGCCTGATAGGCCGGATGCGCCTCGTAGGCGATGTCGAGATCCCCTCCGAGGTTGGCCAGCACCCGGCCGGCGCGCTCCCGGAGGGTCGCGACCTCCTGCGTGGCGGCACGAAGTTCGTAGAGGGCCTCGTCATGCTTTTCGTCGCTGACGACGCCACGCTGGATCAGCTTCGCCTGGCGATCGAGACGCCGCTGCAGATAGCCCACCTGCTGCCGGGCCGTCCTGATGGCGGCCATGGCCTCCTGGTATTCGGCACGCATCGAATCGATGGAGACCCTGGCGAGCTGCAGCTCCGCCTCTGCCTCGCCCACCTGCGAGCGCAACGGCTCGGCATCGAGGCGGAACAGTTCGGCGCCCTTCTCCACCCGCTGGTTGTCGGCAACACTCACGGACGTCACCCGTCCGTCGATGTCGGCGCTGATCGCGATGATGTCGGCCCGCACGTAGGCGTTCTCTGTGCTCACGTAGCGCCCGCCGGTGCTGTAGAAGTACAGGCCGGCGGCAATGGCGACCAACGGCACGATTACGAGCAGCAGCAGACGCGTCGTGACGAAGCCGGACACCTGCCCCGGGCGCCCGCGGGACCCGCGTGCCTCCATCGACGGACGGATCAATGACCTCATCGCCGCGCCCGCCTCGAACCCGGCACCGGATCGCCGGCAGTCGCCAGATCCGGCTCCTGCAGGTTCTCCTTGATCTGCAACAGGGTGTCGATGAACCGTTCACGCTGCTTGTCGTCGACACCGGCCAGTGCCTGCCGGCGCACGGCCGAGGCGTGTTCACGCATCTCGCGAACCATGGGCCTGACGTCCAGTGTGAGGTAGACGCGGTTGACGCGACGATCATGCGGGTCGGTGCCACGCTTGATCCAGTTCTTGGCCTCGAGCCGGTCGAGCAGACGCCCGAGGCTGGGTCTTTCGATCTCCATCAGTTCGGCCAGTTCGGTCTGGGTCATGCCGTCCTGGTGGTAAAGGTGCGTGAGCACCCACCACTGCGAGCGGGTCAGCCCGAGGTCACGGACACGGCGATCGAAGTTGGTTCGAAGCAGCCGCGCCACGTCGTGCAGTATCAGGCCGAAATTGCGATCCGCGCGCTCTTCTTCCATCCATCGATTATTGTTGAGCTAGGCAACCTTTAGCAAGCCTATAATTGCCTAGACATGCAATTTCAGGATGCGAGAGGCCGGGGCACCGCCGCCGGTGCCCTTGAAGAAAGCCCGTGAGCCAGAGCCTCGACAGCCCGCACGCCGTTTCGGCACCGAACCCTTATCTGGTTCTGCTGACGGTTTCCGTGTGCACGATGCTCTATGCGATGACGGCCACCGTGGTCAATGTCGCGCTGCCGCAGTTGAGAGGGTCTCTGTCGGCCAGCCCGGATCAGATCGCCTGGGTCGTGACCCTGAACGTGGTCGGTACGGCCATCGTGACCCCGATGACGGGCTGGCTCACCGCCAAGCTCGGTCAGCGCAACCTGCTGCTGGCCAGCGTGGCCGGTTTCGCGGTGGCGTCCTTTCTCTGTGCCACCGCGCAGTCGCTGGAGCCCATGCTGCTCTACCGCGTGCTGCAGGGCATGTTCGGTGCGCCGATCGTGCCGGTCTCCCA
>JAUIAI010000645.1 GCA_030425615.1 Gammaproteobacteria bacterium | reverse complement strand
CCATGGTCTCGGCCCTGGGCGTCAGGGTCCCGCTGTACTTCGCCATGCTCTTCGGCCTCGGCTGCGCGCTAGCGGGCATCGCCGGCGCCCTTGCCGCGCCGGTACGGTCGCTCACGCCCGGCATGGGCTTCGGCATCCTCGTCGAGAGCTTCATCGTCACGGTGATCGGCGGCATGGGGTCGATCCCGGGCGCCTTCCTGGCAGCGTTGATCCTCGGCCTGACCCGCTCGGTGGGGTCGGTCGGATTCCCGCTGTTCGTCGACGGCCTGATGTTCCTCATGATGGCGCTGGTGCTGATCTTCCGTCCGCAAGGCCTGCTCGGCCGGCCGGTCGGACGTTAGGCGGAGGCTGCGAAATGAAACGCGATATCGTCATCGCGGTGGTCGCGCTGGCCGCCATTCTCGCCCTCGGCCTGCTCTCGGAGAGCCCGTGGCCGCGGGACTTCCTGACCTCGATCTTCGCCTACGGCCTGCTGGCGATGTCGCTCAACCTGCTCATCGGGTTCACCGGCCTGGTCAGCTTCGGTCACGCGGCCTACTTCGCCTTCGGTGGCTACGCGTTCGGCCTGCTGCTCCAGTGGCCGGCGTTCACGGCGACGCTCGGCGGCGGCTCCGTGCCATTGGCCATGTTGCTCGCGCTGGTCGCCACCGCCCTTTATTCGGCGGTGATCGGTGCAATCTGCGTGCGCCTGAACGAGATCTACTTCGCCTTCCTCACGCTCGCGTTCCAGATGTTCCTGTACAGCGTGATCCTGAGCTGGGTCGACCTCACCGGCGGTGACCAGGGACTCATGGGCGGCATTCCGCGGCCGGCCTTCCTTGGACTGGATCTCTCCGACGGGCACGACCGGTTCGCGTTCTGCGCCGTATTCTTCGGGCTCTGCATCCTGCTGCTTCGCGTGATCACGCAGTCGCACTTCGGCTATACGCTGCGGATGATCCGCGACAACCAGCAACGTGCCGAATTCCTGGGCATCAACGTCTTCCGGGTGAAGCTCATCTGTTTCGTCATCGCCGGAACCATCGCGGGGGGCGGCGGCATCATCCTGGCGCTGTTCACGTCGGGCGCCTATCCGGAGTGGGCGTTCTGGGCGCAGTCGGGCGAAGCCATCTTCATGATCATGCTCGGCGGCATGACCGCCTTCCTCGGCCCCATTCTCGGGGCCATCCTGCTGAGGGTGCTCAACGACGTCGTTCAGATGTACACCTCGCACATCGAACTCGTGATCGGCCTGGTGATCCTGTTCGTGGTGCTCGGTCTGCGCCGTGGCGTGCTCGATTTCCTGATGGACAAGCGGCTCGCGCGTCTGGAGCGCCAGGCCGAGAACGCACGGGAGCGAGAGGCATGATCACACCGACCGACGGCGGAGGGTTCCGGGCATGCTGACCCTCGAACGGATCTTCAAGAGTTTCGGTGGCGTGGTCGCCACCAATGATCTGTCGCTCGAGTTCCCCGAACGATCCCTGAGCGCCATCATCGGACCGAACGGGGCCGGCAAGACCACCCTGTTCAACCTCATCACCGGGCACCTGGTCCCGGACAGCGGGCGGATCGTGCTCGCCGGCGAAGACATCGCCGGCCTGCGCCCGCCCGAGATCGTTCGCAAGGGCATCGGACGGGCGTTCCAGATCGCGTCCATCTTCCCGTCGCTCACCGTGGAACAGGCGCTCACGGGGGCGGTCAGTGCCCACATGGGGTCGTACGGCCGCCTGTTCGATCCGTTTCCGCAGTCCGCGGCGCGAAAGCGGGCGCAGGAGATGCTGGCGCTCCTTGAGATGGAGCCCGTCGCAAACCGGCTGTGCGCCAACATCTCCCACGGGGACCAGAAGCTGCTCGACGTCGGCCTGGCGCTGGCTCTCGAGCCCCGCGTGCTGCTGCTCGACGAGCCGACAGCAGGGATGGGACCGGAAGAACGCTGGAAGATGATGAACACGGTCAGGCGGCTCTGGGAGACCCAGGAGATGACGCTGATCTTCATCGAGCACGACATCCAGATCGTCTTCGAAGTGGCTCAGAAGATCAACGTACTGAAATACGGTGCCCTGCTGGCGAGCGGTGCGCCGGAGGAGATTCGCGGGAATCCGGAGGTGATCGAGGCTTACCTCGGCACGGCACTCGAAGACGAGGCGGGAGCGCAGGCGTGAGCGAACCGATTCTGGTCGTCGACTCGATCGACGTCTACTACGGATCTTCGAAGATCCTGTTCGGCGTGGGCTTCGAGGTCGAGAAGGGACGCACGCTGGCGCTGCTCGGTCGCAATGGCGCGGGCAAGTCCACCACGATGAAGGCCATCGCGGGGATCGCGCCCCCGGCACGCGGCCAGATCCGGATGCGCGGGCAGAACGTGGTCGGGCGACCGCCCTACGAGATCGCCCGCGCCGGTATCGGCTACGTGCCGGAGGACAGGCAGGTCTTCCCCGAACACACCATCAACGACAACCTCATGATCGGGGCGAAGCCCGGTCCGAACGGCGAGACCGACTGGACTCTGGAAACCGTCTACGAGGTGTTCCCGATTCTCGCCAACATGAAGGACCGGCTCGCCGGTCGCCTCTCGGGCGGTGAGCAGCAGATGCTCACCATCGCGCGCACGTTGATGGGCAACCCCGAAGTCCTGCTGCTCGACGAACCCTCGGAGGGGCTGGCCCCGATCATCGTTCAGGAGATCGGCCGGCTGATCCGGCGCCTGCGCGAGATGGGGGTCACAATCGTCCTCGCCGAACAGAACATGCAGTTCTGCCTCGGCATCGCCGAGGATTCCGCCGTCATCGACAACAGTCACGTGGTCTATCGCGACACCATCGAAAACCTGCGCGCCAACACCGAGATCACGCAGCGATACCTCGCGATCTGAACCTCGTCTGCCACCCCGGCCGAAGGGAACGGTTCTTGCGCGCGCCCGTGCATGATGGACGCAGCGAAGCACTCGGGG
>JAUIAI010000644.1 GCA_030425615.1 Gammaproteobacteria bacterium | reverse complement strand
GACGGAGCGGCCGCGCGCCGGGCCCAGCAGATGATCGAAGATCTCACGGCCGAGGTCGAAATCGGCCGTGTGTACGCGGGTACGGTGCTCAAGATCCTGGACTTCGGCGCCATCGTGCAGGTGCTGCCGGGTCGTGACGGTCTGCTGCACGTCTCGCAGATCGCGAACGAGCGGGTCAACAACGTCAGCGACTATCTGTCGGAGGGACAGGAGGTCCGCGTCAAGGTCATCGAGGCCGACGACAAGGGCCGTCTGCGTCTGTCGATCAAGGCCCTGACGGAAGAAGAAGCCAACGGCTGAGCCCTGGCCCGGCGCGGTCGTCCCCGGCGGCCGCGCTCAGAGCGCCAGGAAGTCGTCGGCCTGGCCTTCCGGGGCCGGTGCCGGGCCCGGCACCTCTACGCTCCGGGACGGCCCGGGATCCGCGGGAGCCACGGGGTCGTCGGTCGCCAGGGCCGCGCCAGGCACCGACGTGATCTTGCGTGCCAGTTCGGCCACACCGTCGAAGTCGGCTGCCACGGGCCGCGCGAGTTCGGCACGAACCTCGGTGCTGATCATCGACCCCGGCTCGTCGAGGCTCGCGATGAGCACGTCGAGGGTCACCGGGCGTGAGACCGCATGCCCCTGGGCGAAGTCCACCCCGACCGCACGCAGCATCCGCAGGCTCTCGGTGTCTTCGACCCACTCGGCAACGCATGCCATCTGCAGCTCGTGCGCGAGCAGGCTGATCGTGCGCACGATGTGCAGGTCGTTGCCGTCGCTGCGCAGGGAATTCACGAAGCGGCCGTCGATCTTCAGAAAGCTGGCGGGCATCGTGGCCAGCGAGGACAGATTGGAGTAGCCGCCGCCGAAGTCGTCCAGCGACAAGCGGGCGCCGTGCGCCCGGGCGGACTGGGCGAACTGGGACGTCATGTAGATGTCCTGGGTCGCGACGGTCTCCGCGATCTCCAGCACCAGCCATTCGGCGACCTCCCGGTTGCGGCCGAGCTGGGCCAGGGCGAAGGCCTTGAAGAACTCGTCGTTCAGCGAACTGCCGGACAGGTTCACGGACAGGAACTCGAGCCGGTCGAGGTGTTCACGATTGGCCTGCAGCCAGTCCAGCGCCTGGGTCAGGACCCATCGGTCCAGTGCGGCCATCTCGCCGTTGGCCTCGGCCGCCGAGATCAGTGAGGCTGCCGGCGACAGGTCGTGATTCTCGTCGCGATGGCGTAGCAGCAGTTCGCAGCCCACCCGTTCGGAGCCGTGCAGCGTCACGATCGGCTGGGCGACGAGTTCGAACTCCTCGAACGTACGCGGATCGTTGAGACGGGCGACGAGCTCCAGTTCCCACTGGCGGCGGCGCACCAGTGCGTTCGAATCTTCACAGATGACCACCTGGTTGCGTCCGCGACGCTTCGCGTCCTGGCAGGCGCGATCGGCGCTCGCGATGAGATCGGCCTGGCCGAGTCCGGGCACCAGCCGGAAGACCCCGATGCTCGCCGTGACGGCGAAGCTCTTGCCGTCGAACTGGAAGGCCTGACCCGTGATCGCATCGAGCGCACGCCAGGCCAGCCCCTCCTGGACGCTCTGATCAGCGGCACCTAGCACGATGACGAATTCGTCGCCGCCCAGACGGGCCACGACGTTGTGGTGTCCGAGGCTGTTCTGAAGGCGGTTGACCACTTCGCACAGCACCGAGTCACCGGCGTTGTGTCCGAACAGGTCGTTCAACATCTTGAAGCGGTCGAGATCCACGTAGCAGATCGCCGTCAGCCCGATCTCGTCGGGGTCGCGCGTGCTCAGCAACGTCTGCAGATGCTTGCTCAGGCCCAGTCTGTTCAGGGCGCCGGTGAGTGGATCGTGTTCCGCAACCCTCTCGAGATGGCGTTCAATCGCCTTCTGCTCGCTGATGTCGGTCAGGCTGGCTTCGTAGGCGTCCGCGCTGCCCCTGGCCATGATGCGAAGCCAGCGGTCGCCGCTGTCCCGCGACAGGAGCAGATCGAAATCGCACTCCACCTTGCTGCGCAACTCCTTGCGGATGCGCGCGCGGAGTTCCGGCGGGAAGGCCTGGTCCAGCGCCGAGCCCTCGAGCGCGCTCACCCGCGTGGCCAGCAGGTCGTCGTGGTTCTCCAGCCCGAACAACCGCGCGAAGCCTTCGTTGTAACGGACCACCCGGCCGCCATCCGCCACCGAGACCAGTGCCGTGGGCACGCTCCGGTAGACCGCCTGATACTTCTCGAGGGTGGCCAGTGCCGCACGCTGGCTCAGGACACGCTGCTCGCGCTCCAGATTCAGACGCTGCCCGACCGCCAGGCCGGCGAGGACGGCTGCGGCCATGGACATCTGGTCGTTGGCGAACCAGTTGTTGGCCGCGGAACTTGCGATGCCGATGTCCTGGAGCAGGGCCAACAGCGCGCCGACGCCGTCACAGAGCGCGCCCAGGGCGAACCAGCGGCCCGCGTGATCGGTCCCCCGGCGCCAGGCCGAGACGCTGAAACCGAACAGCGCGATCATCAGCAGCCCGCCGAGCAACCAGTAAACGCTCTGGAAAGCCCAGACGGGCAGGAACGCGGACACCCCGAACAGCGCGGCGAAGCCATAGGTCAGCGGGGTCATGAGAGGCCGGAACCGGCTGGTGGCGATCGTTCCGGCCAGCATGACCCGGGCGAGCAACAACGTGGTGAACGGCAGGCTGACCGTCAGCCATTGCTCGATCGCGGCGCTCGCGAACAATGGCTCCACGGTTTTGAGGCCGGTGGCTCCCAGACCGGTGTCCATCACGAGCATGGCGCAGCGTGCCATGAGCCAGGCGCCGAGCAGCGTGAACTCGTACCGGGCGCTCGCGGCGGCGGCGGTGAATGCGTAGATGGCCAGGAAGAGCAGCGCGCCGAGGACGAGCACGTTGCGCTGAACCGTCGCGAGCTGGGCGGTCTTGAAGGCGCCGGCGTCCCAGAGTTC
>JAUIAI010000643.1 GCA_030425615.1 Gammaproteobacteria bacterium | reverse complement strand
AAGCGGCTCATGGACTACGGTTTCCATGCCCCCACCATGTCCTTCCCGGTGCCGGACACGCTGATGATCGAGCCCACCGAGTCCGAATCGAAGGCGGAGCTCGACCGTTTCTGCGACGCCATGGCCGCGATCCATGCCGAACTGCAGGCCGTGGCCGACGGTACCGTCAGCGCGGCGGACAGCCCGCTGCGGCACGCGCCGCACACGGCCGCCGAGGTGGCCGGCGACTGGCCGCACCCCTATTCGCGCGAACAGGCGGTCTTCCCGCTGCCGTGGCTGCACGAGGCCAAGTTCTGGCCGAGCGTGAAACGCATCGACAACGCGGCAGGCGACCGACACCTGATCTGCACCTGCCCTCCGGTGAGCGACTATGAGTGATCCCGACCTGCGGTCCCTCCCGCTGGACGCCGCCCACAGGGCACTCGGCGCCCGCATGGCGCCCTTTGCCGGCTGGCAGATGCCGGTGCAGTATCCCGACGGGATCAAGGTCGAGCACCTGCACACCCGCGACAAGGCCGGCCTGTTCGACGTCAGCCACATGGGCCAGCTCGAGATCCGCCCGCGCGACGGCCTCGAGAACACGCTGCACCGCGAACTGGAAGCGGCCCTGCCGCTGGACTTCGACAACTGGCCGGCCGGCCAGCAGCGCTACAGCCTGCTGCTCAACGATGCCGGCGGCATCGAAGACGACCTGATGGTCGTCAACGCTGGCGACCACGTGCGGATCGTGGTCAACGCAGGCAACCGTGATGCCGACCTCGCCCTGCTTCGCGAGCGCTGCCCCGGCCTGGACATCCGCTGGGTGGACGCGGCGCTGCTCGCGTTGCAGGGCCCGCTGGCCGAGAAGGTGCTCGCCGGATTCGATGCGCGGGCGGCCGACATGGTGTTCATGCAGGCGGCCACGCTGCAGATCGACGGCGCGCCCTGCCCGACCACACGCTCCGGCTACACCGGCGAGGACGGCTTCGAGATCTCCGTACCGTTGTCGGCCGCGGAGAGCGTGTTCGAGCGTCTGCTCGCGCAGACCGGCGTGCGCCCCGTTGGCCTGGGGGCGCGCGACAGCCTGCGTCTCGAAGCCGGGCTGCCCCTGCACGGCAGCGACATCGGCCCGGACACCGATCCGGTCTCCGCCGGTCTGCCGTTCGCGATTCCGAAGTCGCGCCGCGCCGGCGGCGGCAAGGCGGGTGGGTTTCCCGGCGCGGCGAAGATTCTCGAGGTGTTCGCGCACGGCCCGAGGCGCAGGCTCGTGGGCCTCACCTCGTACGAATCGGTTCCGGTGCGTGCTCACGCGCCCGTTCTCGACGCCGACGGCAGGACGGTCGGCGAAGTCACCAGCGGAACCGTGTCGCCCACGCTCGGACGGCCGGTGATGCTGGCCTATGTCGATGCCGGCGTGCTGGCCGACGGCAATCCCCACCTGCGTGCCCGGGTCCGTCAGAAGACACCGGCCGTCATGGTGACGCCGTTGCCGTTCGTGCCGAAACGCTACAAGCGCTGAGTTCCGCACGCCGCACGCGGAACGCACTGGCAGAAGGGCCGGGGCCCTGCTAATCTAGCGGGTTACCCCGGAACCCCGATGCCCAAATCCGAACTCCAGGTCGCGAGCTTTCGTGACCTCGGGCTGTCCAAGCCCCTTCTCGCCGCGCTCGACGACGTCGGCTACGAGACCCCCTCCCCCATCCAGCCCCTGCTCAAAGGGCTGGACGTGCTCGGCCATGCACCCACGGGCACCGGCAAGACCGCCGCGTTCGCGCTGCCGCTGCTGGCCGGTATCGAACCGGACCGCGCCGGGGTCCAGGTCCTGGTGCTGACTCCCACGCGCGAGCTCGCGATCCAGGTGTCCGAGGCGTTTCAGCGATATGCGGCCCACCTGCCAGGTTTCCGCGTGTTGCCGGTCTACGGCGGGCAGGACTACAAGGGCCAGATCCGGCAGCTCACGCGCGGCGTGCATGCGGTCGTCGGCACTCCCGGGCGGATCATGGACCACATGCGCCGGGGCACGCTCGTGCTCGAAACGTTGAAGGCGGTCGTGCTCGACGAAGCCGACGAGATGCTGCGCATGGGCTTCATCGAGGACGTCGAGTGGATCCTCGGCCAGACGCCCGGGGAACGCCAGGTCGCCCTGTTCTCGGCCACCATGCCCCGCGAGGTCCAGAGCATCGCCCGGCGCCATCTCCGGTCGCCGGAGGTCATCACCATCGAGAGCCGGACGGCCACGGCAGAGTCCGTGCGCCAGCGCTACTGGCCCGTCAGCGGTCTGCACAAGCTCGACGCGCTCACCCGCATCCTCGAGGTCGAGGACTTCGACGCGATGATCATCTTCGTTCGCACGCGAACGGCCACGGTGGAACTCGCCGAACGCCTGCAGGCCCGCGGGCTCGCCGCGGCGGCGCTCAGCGGCGACATGGCACAGAAGCAGCGCGAGCAGACGATCGAACGCCTGCGGCGCGGGTCGCTGGACATCCTGGTGGCGACAGACGTCGCGGCTCGCGGCCTGGACGTGGACCGCATCAGCCACGTCGTCAACTACGACATCCCCTACGACACCGAGGCCTACATCCACCGCATCGGCCGCACCGGCCGGGCGGGCCGCACCGGGGACGCGATCCTCTTCGTCGCCCCACGCGAGCAGCGCATGCTGGCGGCCATCGAACGCGTCACCCGCCAGAAGATCCAGCCACTGAAGATGCCGACGTCGGCGATGGTCAACGACCGCCGGATCGCCGCCTTCCAGCAGAGCATCCGGGACACACTCGCCGCCGGCGGGCTGGAGTCCATGCAGGAGATCGTCGGGCAGGTTCAGCGCGAGCTCGGGGTTCCGGCGATCGAGATCGCCGCGGCGCTGGCCCGCATGGCCGTGGGCGAGCGGCCGCTGTTGCTCGACACGGCAGAGAGGGCCCCCGTCGCACCCTTGTCCTCGGACACCGCCGGCGACG
>JAUIAI010000642.1 GCA_030425615.1 Gammaproteobacteria bacterium | reverse complement strand
TCTGCAGCAGCAGGCCCAGGCCGAAGTCGTCCACGCCGGCGTTGTTCGAGATGCAGGTCAGGTCCTTGACGCCGAGGTCCCGCAGGGCGGCGATCAGGGCTTCGGGGATGCCGCACAGGCCGAAGCCGCCCACGGCGATCATCTGGCCGTCCTGGACGATGTCGGCGAGCGCCTCGCGCGCGCCGGGGAACAGTTTGCTCATCGTGCTTCCTGGAGGAGACTGGCGTGGCCAGGATTATATGCGTGCCCGGTGCGGGGCTATAATCCCACTTTCGCGCGTGTCGTCCTCATGACCAAGTACATCTTCGTGACCGGTGGCGTCGTCTCGTCGCTGGGTAAAGGCATCGCCGCGGCCTCGATGGGAGCCCTGCTCGAGTCCCGCGGCCAGCGCGTCACCCTCCTCAAGCTGGACCCCTACATCAACGTCGATCCGGGCACCATGAGCCCGTTTCAGCACGGTGAGGTGTTCGTCACGGAAGATGGCGCCGAAACCGACCTCGATCTCGGCCACTACGAGCGCTTCGTGAGCGCCCGCATGCGGCGGGTCAACAACTTCACCACGGGCCAGATCTACGACTCCGTGCTTCGCAAGGAGCGCCGCGGCGAGTATCTCGGCCGAACGGTCCAGGTCATCCCCCACATCACGAACGAGATCCAGGAGTTCATCGAGCGTGGCGCACGGGTGGTGGCCGACGACGGCAGTACCCAGCCGGCCGATGTGGCGATCGTCGAGATCGGCGGAACCGTGGGCGACATCGAATCCCTGCCGTTCCTGGAGGCCGCACGCCAGATGAGCCTGCGGCTGGGGCGTGGCAGCGCCTGTTTCGTGCACCTCACGCTCGTGCCGTTCATTCCGTCGGCCGGTGAGCTCAAGACCAAGCCCACCCAGCACTCGGTGCAGAAGCTGCGCGAGATCGGCATTCAGGCCGATCTGCTGCTCTGCCGGGCGGACCGCCGCATCCCGGACGACGAACGCGCCAAGATCTCCATGTTCTCGAACGTCCCGCTCGACGCGGTGGTTTCGGTCGAGGACGCCGACACCATCTATGCCATTCCGCGCATGCTGCACGAGCAGGGCGTGGACGACCAGCTCTGCGAACTTCTGAAACTGCAGGCGCCGCCGGCCGACCTGACCGAGTGGGATGCCATCGTGCGTGCGCTGCACCAGCCCGAGCACGAGGTCCGGGTGGCCATGGTCGGCAAGTACGTCGAACTCACCGAGTCCTACAAGAGCCTGACCGAGGCTCTGGTGCACGCGGGCATCCACACGCGCTCCCGGGTGCGTATCGAGTACATCGACTCCGAAATCCTGGAGCGCGAAGGTGTCGAGCAGCTGCGTCCGTTCGACGCCGTGCTGGTACCCGGCGGCTTCGGTCAGCGCGGGGTCGAGGGCAAGATCGCCGCGATCCGGTTCGCGCGCGAGCAGCACAAGCCCTACCTGGGGATCTGCCTGGGCATGCAGCTCGCCGTCATCGAATTCGCCCGCAACGTCCTCGGCCTGGGCGGCGCCAACAGCTCGGAGTTCGATCCGGCCACCCCGCACCCCGTGGTGGCTCTGATCACCGAGTGGCAGGACCGCGAGGGCAAGGTCGAGCGGCGCAGCACCGATTCCGATCTCGGCGGCACCATGCGGCTGGGCGCGCAGCGCTGTCAGGTCAAGGCGGGCACCCTGGCCGCGGAGATCTACGGCGACTTCGTCAACGAGCGGCACCGCCACCGGTACGAGGTCAACAACCGTTATGTCGAGCGGATCGACGGCGCCGGCCTGCACGTGGTCGCGCGCACGCCGCACGAGGGCCTGACCGAGATCATCGAACTCGATCGCAGCGGCGAGGGGGCTCACCCCTGGTTCCTGGGCGTTCAGTTCCACCCCGAGTTCACGTCGTCGCCGCGCCATGGACATCCGCTGTTCATCAGCTACGTCCGCGCGGCGCTCGCCAGTGGCGGGCATCGGCCGGCCTGAGTCGCCCAGGCAACCGCCCCGTCTGCGCCCGTCCCCAATCTTTCCGAGCACCGCCATGAAACTCTGCGGATTCGACGTCGGCCTCAACAAGCCGTTCTTCCTCATCGCCGGTCCCTGCGTCATCGAGTCGCGCGAGATGGCCTTCGGCACGGCCGAGCGCCTGCGCGACATCTGCGCGCGCCTCGACGTGCCCTTCATCTACAAGAGTTCTTTCGACAAGGCCAACCGCAGTTCCGGCTCCAGTTTCAGGGGCCCGGGCATGGAAGAGGGGCTGGCGATCCTGGCCGAGGTGCGCGAGCGCTTCGGCGTTCCGGTGCTCACCGACGTTCACGAGATCGACCAGATCGAACCCGTGGCGAAAGTCGTCGACGTGCTGCAGACGCCGGCCTTCCTCGTGCGCCAGACCGATTTCATCCGGGCGGTGGCAGCCAGCGGCAAACCGGTGAACATCAAGAAGGGTCAGTTCCTGGCGCCGCATGACATGCGTCAGGTCGTCATCAAGGCGCGCGAGGCGGCGGTCGAGGCGCTGGGGGCCGAGGCGGCGGAGAACGCCATCATGGTCTGCGAGCGCGGCGTGAGTTTCGGTTACAACAATCTCGTCTCGGACATGCGTTCCCTGGCCATCATGCGCGAAAACAACTGCCCGGTGGTTTTCGACGCGACGCACTCGGTACAGTTGCCGGGCGGGCAAGGGACGAGTTCGGGCGGCCAGCGCGAGTTCGTGCCGGTGCTGGCGCGTGCCGCCGTCGCCGTGGGCATCGCGGGTCTGTTCATGGAGTGTCACCCGGACCCGCAGAACGCGATGTCCGACGGCCCGAATGCCTGGCCGCTGGACCGCCTGGAGGAACTGCTCGGTACGCTGAAGGCGCTCGATGCCGTGGTCAAGAGCCGGCCGATGGCCGAATCGGCCGCCGCCTGAACCTTCGCGGCCTGAACCGCCGCCGCATCACGAGTCGGGCCCAACCGACAGGAAC
>JAUIAI010000641.1 GCA_030425615.1 Gammaproteobacteria bacterium | reverse complement strand
TGCGGTCATCCTGGGCGGCATGATGACCGCGATCGGTACGTCGACGAACCTGCTGGTGAACGGGCTGTCGGCGGACAACGGCGGGCCACGGTTCGAGTTCTTCGATTTCTATCTGGTCGCCCTGCCCTCCGCGCTGCTCGGGCTGGTCTATCTCGCGGTCGTCGCTCCGCTCCTGCTGCGCAATGCGGGCGAGGCATCCCGGCCCGAGCGTCAGACGCGCCTTCTCGCCACCTTCCGCCTCGCCGAGGACAGCCCGCTCGTCGGCAAGCCGCTCCATACGCTGCGCCGCGGCCTGGGCGACGGCGCCGTGCTCCGGCATCTGATGCGCAATGGGCACGAGATCGCACGGCTCCCGACGGTGACGCTGCGCTCCGGTGACCTGCTCGTGCTCGCCGGCGCGGCGGAGGCCCTGCACGACACGGCCGACCGCCTGGCGCTGACCTCGAGCACGGTCCGCGGCGGCGACGCGATCTCCGCCGACAAGGAAGAAGACGCGGACATCGTGCGCCGTCAGTGCGTGGTCACCGCCGGCAGCCCGTTGGTCGGCCGCACGGTTCGCGAGAGTTCGCTGGAGTGGCGCTTCGACGTCCGCGTGGTGGCCTTGTCCGAGCTGGCCTCCGAATCGCGCACCGAGGCTCCCACCGATCTCCCCTTCATCCCGATCCACGCCGGCGACACGCTCCTGCTCGAAGGCAACGAGGAAGCGGTCGCCCATGCCACGGAAATGCTCGGCCTGCTCGCCGTGGGCGAACCACTGCGCCGCCGCGTGAGCCGGGCCGCCCCGATCGCGCTGGCGATCTTCGGCCTGGTCATCGCGGCGGCGGTCACCAAGCTCCTTCCGATCTCGGTGGCCGCGGCCTGCGGCGTGCTCGCGACCGTGGCCTTCGGGCTGCTTCGCTGGGAGGACGTCGAAAGCGCCGTCGAATGGAGGATCGTGCTGATCGTGGCGTCCTCGATCGCTCTCGGCGATGCCCTGGTGAGAAGCGGCGCCATGGACCTGCTGGCCGAACAACTGGCCGCGCTGGCGGCGGGCTGGCCGCTGGCCGCGGTTCTGGCGATCATCATCACCGTGACCGGCCTGTTGACGAACTTCGTCTCGAACAATGCGGCCGCGGCGATCATGACGCCACTCGCGCTGGCCTTGGCCCGCAACGTGGGCGCACCGCTCGAACCGTTCGTTCTGGGCGTGCTGTTCGGCGCGAACCTCTGCTTTCTGACACCGTTCGCTTATCAGACGAACCTGCTGGTCATGGCCGCCGCGGGCTATCGCTTCAACGATTTCGTCAAGGTGGGCGTGCCACTGTTCGCGCTCATGGTTCCGGCCCTGACGGCGACGCTGGCCTGGGTCTATCTCTGATCAGATCGCGATTCCGCGCGGCACACGTCCCGGGCACTCTTCGCGCCCCCGGGGGCCGCGGTGGCCGGGACGGTGGTTTTTACCCCCCCAGGAACAACTCGCCCACCTTCGGGTTCTCCAGCAACTCGCGCCCGGTGCCGGCGATGGCCAGTTGCCCCGACACCAGCACGTAGCCGATGTCCGCGAACTCTAGCCCTTTCTTCGCGTTCTGTTCGACCATGATGATGGTCTTACCTTCGTTGTGCTGCAGATCGTTCAGGATCTCGAACACCATGTCGATGAAACGCGGCTCGAGACCGATGGAGGGCTCGTCCACCAGCAACACCTCCGGGTTCATCACCAATGCGCGCGAGATCTCGAGAAGGCGGCGCTCACCGCCCGACAACACCTTGGCCTGGTGCTTGCGACGCGCCGCCAGCCTGGGATACTTGTCGAAGACCGCCTCGGCAGCACGCTTGGCCTCGGCGGGCTGGTTCTTGAGGAAGCCGCCCATCCAGAGGTTCTCCTCGACCGTCATGCCGCCGAACACGGAGCGGTCCTGGAGGATGTAGGCGATCCCGGCCCTGGCGAGTTTGTCGCTGGGACTCAGCCGCGTGACGTCCAGCGCGGAGTCGCCCTGCCCCACGGTGATGCTGCCCGAGAAGATCCGGTTGAAACCGAAGATCGCGTGCAGCACGGTGGACTTGCCGGCGCCGTTGGGCCCGATCAGGCAGAGCGACTGCTTGCGCCCGACGCGCAGATCGATCTCGTGCAGGATCTCCATCTGGCCGTAACCGGCCCGCAGCTTTTCGATGCGGACGAACGGTTCGCCTTCGCAGAGTTCGTCCAGCCTTTCGGAAGACACCTCCTGCGCGATCGCCGCGACCTGTCGCGTCACCTCGTCGACCGAGATGACGGTATCCACGCCACCACTGCCGTAACCGCGAACGTTGCGGCCCCCCGCCGGGTTCGGCGTGTTCTGGTTGGTCATGTCAGTGCGCTCCCAGATAGGCATCGATGACCCGCTGATCATTCTGGATCTCCGACGGACTGCCCGAGGCCAGCATCTTGCCGTGGGCGAGGCAGTAGATGGTGTCGGCCATGTTCATGATCACCCGCATGTTGTGCTCGATGACAAGCAAGGTGATGCCGAACTCACTGTTCGCGCGTTTGAGGCGGTCGATGAGACCGTTGATGAGCGTGGGATTGATTCCGGCCGTGGGCTCGTCCAGCAGCAGCACCGTCGGTTCGTTCATCAGGGCCATCGCGAACTCCAGCAGCTTTTGCTGGCCGAACGACAACGAGCCGGAGCGCAACAGGCGCTTTTCGTAGAGGCCCACGAAATCGAGCAGGTGTTCGGCACGCTCGCGCTCGGCCGCCGTGTTCCTGCCGAACGACTCCCAGAAGCCCATCTTGCGATGCGGCACCGAGATCAGCATGTTCTCGACGCAGTTCATCTGGCCGAAGATGCGGGTCTGCTGGAAGGTGCGCAGCATGGTGGCGGATGCCGAAGCCCGGCTGCAGGCGCATCTGGATGCCTGCCCCGAAGCCGCTGCCGAGTGGGAGCGCGATCACAAGCTGGCCAATGATCCGCGCATCAGC
>JAUIAI010000640.1 GCA_030425615.1 Gammaproteobacteria bacterium | reverse complement strand
ACCTGCGCCTTGATGATGTCGGGGTGGCTCGCGAGGTTCGCCTTGTATCGCGTACGCGCGACCTCCTCGAAGTACTTGACCAGTTCGATGTTCTCGCGCGTGATCGCGCCCCTGCCCGGCCTTGCCGCGGTCGTCGTGGACGAAGAGCACGACCCTTCGTTCAAGCAGCAGGAACACCCGCACTACTCCGCGCGCGACCTGGCCGTCGCCAGGGCACACGCCGCCGGCATCCCCGTCGTCCTGGGTTCGGCCACGCCGTCCCTGGAGACATGGCATGCGGCAAGACGCGGGCGCTATCGCCTGGCAAGCATGACCCGGCGTGCCACCGGCGCCGCGATGCCCGAGATCCGGATCGTGCCGTTGCGGGAGCCGCGACCCGGTGACTCGGATTCACCTCCCCCGGAAGGACTGACGGCGGAGGCGTTCGGCGAGATCCGCGCCACGGTCGACGCTGGCCGGCAATGCCTGCTCTTTCTGAACCGCCGCGGGTTCGCACCCGTTCTCTCTTGCGGTCATTGCGGCTGGTTGTCGCAGTGCGAGCACTGCTCTGCCTACCGGGTCCTGCACAGACGCGCCCGCGGTCAGTCGCGCCGTTCCTTCGGGCTCGTCTGTCATCATTGCGGCGCCGGGACGCCCGTACCCGAACGTTGTCCCGACTGTGGCGACCCCGGGCTGGTCGCGCTCGGCCGCGGCACGCAACGCGTGGAAGAGTTGCTGGCAGAAGCGCTGCCGGATGCGCGCATCGCGCGGCTCGACCGCGACGTCGCGAGACGCGCGGGTGCGACGCAGGCCATCTTCGAGCGGCTCCATGCGGGCGAGATCGACATCATCATCGGCACCCAGATGCTCGCGAAGGGACACGACGTCCAACGACTGTCGCTCGTCGTGGTCCTGGATCCGGACGGAGCACTGTTCTCGTCGGATTTCCGGGGCCCCGAGCGCCTGTACGCCATGCTGACCCAGGTGGCAGGCAGGGCCGGTCGGCATGACGGTGTCGGACGGGTGATCGTGCAGACGCGGTTTTCCGACCACCCGGTATTCGCCGCTCTCATGGCGCACGACTACGATGCTTTCGCGGACAGTCTCCTGACGGAGCGGCGCGAGGCGGGCCTGCCGCCGTTCAGTCATCACGCGATGCTGCGCGCGCAGGCGGCGGAGATGGGGCAGGCCCAAGGGTTCCTCGCCGAAGCGCAGCGCCAGGCGCGCGAAATCGCCGCTTCGGGCCCGGCTGGCCCGATCGTTTACGATCCCGTCCCCATGCCGCTGTCGCGGGTGGCCGGAATCAGCCGGGCGCAATTGCTCGTGGAGTCGCCAACGCGGCCCGCCCTGCATGCGCTGCTGCGCGCATGGCGCGCCTGGCTGGAGTCGCGCCCGGGCCGAGTGCGTTGGCAGATCGAAGTCGACCCGATCGAGATCTGAGCCCCGGCACGAACCGGGAATCCAGCCGAACCCGAGGTCCCAATGTCCACCGCCCTGTCGATGAATGCCGCCCAGCGTGAGGCGGTCACCTACCTGGACGGACCCTGTCTGGTCATCGCCGGGGCGGGCAGCGGCAAGACGCGGGTGATCACCGGCAAGGTCGTCCACCTGGTGCGCGCCGGTATCGCCGCGCGACACATCGCGGCGATCACGTTCACGAACAAGGCTGCCCAGGAGATGGCCGAGCGGCTCAAGCCGATGCTCGCGCCATTGCCCGGCGGCGGTACGCCGCTGGTGAGCACCTTCCATTCGCTGGGCGTTCGCATCCTGCGTCAGGACGGCCACCTGCTCGGGCTAAAGCGCAATTTCTCCATCCTGGACGCGGACGATGCCTCAGCAATCGTCCAGCAGGCCCTGGCCACGACCGACCGCAAGCGGATCCGGGCGGTCGTGGCGCAGATCTCGCTCTGGAAGAACGGGCTCGTCGAGCCCGACGATGCCGCCGCCATGGCGGCGGACGACGAGGGACGGCTGCTGGCCACCGTGTACCGCGAGTACGCGGCCACGCTGCGCGCCTACCAGGCGGTGGACTTCGATGATCTGATCCGGCTGCCGCTCGCGCTGTTCACGACCCATGAAGACGCCCTGTCGCGCTGGCGCGAAACACTGCGCTATCTGCTCGTCGACGAATACCAGGACACGAACGCCTGCCAGTACGGCCTGTTGCGCGAACTGGCCGGTCCGCGGGCAGCGTTCACGCTCGTCGGTGACGACGATCAATCGATCTACGGCTGGCGCGGAGCCACCCTCGAAAACCTGAACCGGGTGGCCGAGGACTACCCGTCGCTGCGCGTGATCAAGCTCGAGCAGAACTACCGCTCGGTGCAGAGCATCCTGGCCGCGGCGAACACGCTGATCAGCCGAAACCCCAAGTTGCATCCCAAGACCCTTTACAGCGCGCTCGGGCCGGGCGAACCGATCCAGGTCACTCCTTGCGACGACGACGCCGCGGAGGCCGAGTCCGTGGTGATGCGCTTGCAGGGGCTCAAGTTCGAGCGCAGGGCGAAGTTCGGCGACTTCGCCATCCTGTATCGCAGCAACCACCTGGCCAGAGTGATCGAGAAGGCTCTGCGCGAGCAGCGCATTCCGTACCGGATCTCGGGCGGCCAGAGCTTCTTCGAGCGCTCCGAGATCCGCGACCTCGTCGCCTACCTCCGGCTGCTGGCCAACGACGACGACGATCCCGCCTTCATCCGTGCGATCACCACGCCCAAGCGCGGCGTCGGCACCGCCACGCTCGCCGCGCTCGGCACCTATGCCGGTCAGCGGCATCAGTCGATGTTCGCCGCGCTGTTCGAACACGGGGTGGAAACGAGGGTGCCCGAGCGCCAGCTCACTCAGATGCGAGGCTTCGGCGATTTCGTCAACCGGCTCGTACACCGGGCGAGGAACGAGCCGGCCAAGACCCTGCTGGACGAGCTGGTCGCGGCGATCGACTATCGCGGACATCTGTTCGCCACGCACGAC
>JAUIAI010000639.1 GCA_030425615.1 Gammaproteobacteria bacterium | reverse complement strand
GACCTCTCCCTGAATGTGTCAGCAGCCAGTAAGACAGTTCAACCATAATTTTCGGTTGCCCGAAGAATCAGACGAGTCGACGAGACCCCGAACCCATGGCCGCTTCACACGCCCCCACGGCATCTGAGTACATCGTCCACCACCTGGCCCACCTGAACACGTCCGGCCACGCTCAGACGGAGATCGTCGATTTCTCCATCGTCAACATCGACACCCTTTTCTACTCGGTGCTCCTGGGCGCCCTCATGGCCTGGATGCTGCGCAAGGCGGCGCTGGCCATTCGCGCGGATCAGGTTCCGAACCGCTTCGTGGGCGCCATCGAGTCACTGGTCGAATTCGTCCACGAGCAGGCCCGCAGCATCGTGCACGGCGACATCCGCTACATCGCGCCGCTCGCGCTCACCGCATTCATCTGGATCGTGTTCATGAACGCCATGGACCTCGTTCCCGTTGACCTGCTCCCGCGCGTCGGCGAGCTCATCGGCATTCCGTACATGCGTGTCGTCGCCACGGCGGACCTGAACGCCACGATGGCCATGTCGCTGACGGTCATCGGTGCCTCCATCTACTACGGTCTCAAGATCAAGAAGCCGGGCGGCTTCCTGCACGAACTCATCGTGGCACCCTTCGGGTCATCGAAGAACCCCCTGATCGCCGCCATCATGGCCGTCGTGAACTTCGTCATGCAGATCATCGAGTACGTCGCGAAGGCCGTCTCTCTGGGCATGCGACTCTTCGGAAACATGTACGCGGGCGAGTTGCTGTTCATGCTCATCGCGCTGCTCGGCGGTGCGTTCACCCTGAGCCTCGGCGGGATCCTGCTCGGCTTCGGGCACATCATCGCCGGGACCGCCTGGGCGATCTTCCACATCCTGATCGTCCTGCTGCAGGGCTTCATCTTCATGATGCTGACCCTGGTCTATATCGGCCAGGCCCACGAGGCTCACTGATCCGGATCTTCACGGGACGGTCCGCTGCGGGCCGCCCATCGTCGCGTTTTCTTCCGTCACTTGTACCACCACTAGCTTTCGAGCTCTTCTGAGGAGTCATCATGACCAACGTTGCTCTTGTCGCGGTTGCTGCCGGTCTCATCATCGGTCTGGGTGCGCTGGGTGCCTGTATCGGCATCGGCATCATGGGCGGAAAATACATGGAAGGTGCTGCCCGCCAGCCCGAACTCATGGATCAGCTCCAGACCAAGATGTTCCTGCTGGCCGGCCTGATCGACGCCGCCTTCCTGATCGGTGTCGGTATCGCCATGCTCTTCGCCTTCGCCAACCCCTTCGTCGGCTGATCGTCGGGTTCTCGACCCAGGTTCCGATCAACGTCAACACAGGGGGTGAGTCGTGTATCTGAACGCGACACTGTTTCTCCAGATCGTCGTCTTCGCCATTCTGTGGTGGTTCGTGGCCCGATACGTCTGGCCGCCGATCACTCAGGCGCTCGATGAGCGTGCGAAGAAGATTTCCGACGGTCTTGCCGCGGCCGACAAGGCCAAGGTGGAGCTGGCCGCGGCCGAGCGTCGCGTAGAAGCCGAGCTCAAGGAAGCGCGCGCCGGCGCCGCGGAGGTCCGCTCGGGCGCCGAGAAGCAGGCGGCGGGCATCGTCGACGAGGCCCGCGTGGAAGCGGCCCGGATCGTGGCCGAGGCGCGCAAGCAGGCAGAGGAAGAAGCTTCGCTCGCCATGCAGCGCGCCCGCGAAGAGCTGCAGGATCAGGTCGCGAGCCTGGCCGTGGCCGGTGCGGAGCGCATCCTGCGCGTCGAGATCGACGCCACGCGCCACGCGGACCTGCTCAACAACCTCAAGAGCGAGCTGCGCTGATTCATCATGGCTGAATCTCTCACCATTGCCCGCCCCTACGCCGAGGCAGCTTTCAAGCTGGCCAGCGAGAAGGGCGATCTGGCCGGTTGGGGCGACATGCTCGACACGCTGGCCGCGATCAGCGCCGACGAATCCGCAGCCGAACTGGCGGGCAACCCCCGCCTGAGCAGCGAGCAGGTGGCCTCGGCGCTGAGCGGAATGCTCGGCGATCTCGACGAGCAGAAGCGCAACTTCGTGAGCGTGCTCTCAGAGAACCGGCGTCTGTTGGTCATGCCGGAAATCGCCGAGCAGTTCAAGCGCTTGCGCAACGACGCCGAAGGCGCGGTCGAGGCAGTGGTGCGCAGCGCCTTCGAGGTGTCGGACGGCCAGCTCGCCGACATCGTCTCGACGCTCGAAGAAAAAACCGGTCGCAAGGTGAACGCACGCGTCGAGATCGCACCCGAGCTGATCGGCGGAGTCTCGATCCGCATAGGCGACGAAGTGATGGACGCCTCGGTGCGCGGCAAGCTCTCGCAGCTCGCCGCCTCCTTGAAAGTTTGAGTCCGAAAGGGCAGGAGTTAGGCATGCAACTCAATCCGGCAGAAATCAGCGAACTGCTGAAGAGCAAGATCCAGAACCTCGATGTCGCCGCCGACACCCGCAACCAGGGTACGGTCGTTGCGGTGACCGACGGCATCTGCCGCATCCACGGCCTCTCGGACGTGATGCAGGGCGAGATGATCGAGTTCCCCGGCGACACCTTCGGGCTGGCGCTCAACCTCGAACGGGATTCGGTCGGCGCGGTGGTTCTCGGCGAGTACGAACACATCTCCGAGGGCGACACGGTCAAGGCCACCGGCAAGATCCTCGAGGTGCCCATCGGCCCCGAGTTGATCGGCCGCGTCGTGAACTCGCTCGGTCAGCCGATCGACGGCAAGGGACCGGTCAACGCCAAGCTCACCGACGTCATCGAGAAAGTGGCTCCGGGCGTGATCGCACGACAGTCGGTCGACCAGCCGGTACAGACCGGCCTGAAGTCCATCGACTCGATGGTGCCGGTCGGACGCGGTCAGCGGGAGCTGATCATCGGCGACCGCCAGACGGGTAAGACCGCCGTCGCGGTCGACACCATCATCAACCAGAAGGGC
>JAUIAI010000638.1 GCA_030425615.1 Gammaproteobacteria bacterium | reverse complement strand
CGGCATACTCGCGGTGGAGATCCTCGACCACCTGGCGCGTCAGCGCGGCGACGATCGGGGTCACGAGGATCGTCTGCGCGATGATCATCGCCGTGGGCGTGTACAGCAGTCGCAGCGGCCCGAGCGGCCCCGAGGCCGACAGCAGCAGGTAGACCGTGAGCCCCACGACCACGGGCGGCAGCCCCATCAAGGCATTGAGGACCACCGTGACCACCACCCGGCCGGGGAACCGGAAAGCGCCGACGACCGCGCCCAGCGGCAGACCGATCACGCAGGCCACCCCCACGGCGGTGAGCGTCACGCGAAGCGACAGGCCAATGATCTCCACCAGGGCGGGATCCCAGGCCCAGATCAGGCCGACCGCCTGCCCGAGAATGGCACCGAAACTGTCCATCGGGCGATTCTCTCCCGTTTTCGGGACAGAATGCACCAAAACACACGGAAAAACCCAATGAGTCTCGTCGATGGCCCGTCGGGTCGCCCGCCGGACCCCGGCCCGCGGTCATCGCGCCTGGGCGAGCTGTCCGGCGCGCTGGGCGATCTCGGCACCTTCCTGCCGTTCGTGGTCGCAGCTCTCGGATCCGGCATCCTCGCGCCCGCTCCGGTACTCATGGGCTTCGCCGTCGGCTATGCGCTCGTGGCCAGCGTCTACCGGCTGCCGGTCTCGGTCCAGCCGATGGAGGCGCTCGGCGCGATGATGATCGCGGGCGCGCTGGGACCGTCAGACCTCGTCTGGGCGGGCGCGTTGCTCGGCGCCGTCCTGCTGGCATTCGCGGCCAGCCCGAGGCTGGATCGCGCCGCGCGAGCGGTGCCGCAGTCGGTGGTCACCGGTCTGCAGGCCGGCCTCGGCCTGATGCTCATGGGGGTGGCGATCGGTCTGATGGCGGCGGACTGGCGGCTCGCGCTCCCCGCGCTGGCGGTGCTCGCGTGCGCCTACCGCTGGCCGCGAGCGCCCTGGGCGCTGCTCGTCATCGCCACGGCCATGGTACTGCCCCTGCCCGGAGATCCGTCCGGGGTGGCGGGCGCCATGGCGCCCTTACCGCCGGCCGTCGACGCGACCGCGGCAGGCAGCTTCGCCTGGACGGGCGTGGACGTGTCGGCCGTATTGGCCGGTCTGGCCGCCCAGTTGCCCCTGACCCTGCTCAACGCCGTGGTGGTCACGGTTGCGGTTTCACGCTCGCTGTATCCGCTGGCCCGGCGCACGGTGACCGAGCGCCGGCTTGCCGCCACCAGCGGCGCGCTCAACCTGTTGCTGGTGCCGCTAGGAGCACTGCCCATGTGTCACGGCGCCGGTGGTGTCACCGCACATCACCGCTTCGGCGCGCGGGGCGCGGGTGCGCCGCTGACCCTGGCCATCCTGTGCGCAACGGGCGCATTGGCCGGTCCCGGGGTGATGGAAGTCCTGGCGCGCATTCCGCTGCCGGTAGTGGGCGCGCTGCTGACCTACGCGGCCCTCGACCTCATCCTGACGCCCCGCATGCGCGACGCACGCCCGGATTGCCGTCCGGTGATCGCCGCGGCCGCGCTGGCCACGTGGGGCGGCGGGGCGCTCGTGGGTCTGCTGGTCGGACTGACTGCCGAAGGGCTTCGGCAACTCGTGCTCCGAAGGACCGTCTCAGGGCCGACCGGCCTCGCCCAGCCGCACGGACGGCCCGGCACTGCGGTCAGCGCTCGAAAACCCCGCCCGCTCGAGCAGGAGATCGGCGCCGATCGTGATCGCCGCGATGGCGACAAAAGCTAGCAACATGGCTTTCATGCGTTGTCCATCTCTCTCTAGCGGGCGGTGGCCCGCTTCAGGAACTCGACCAGATCGCGCCGGTCCCCGGCCCCCGTGATGCGCTGCATCGGCATCTTGCTTCCCGGAATATAGTGGTCCGGCCCCAGATCGAAAAGGCGGTCGATCGTGTCCTCGGTCCAGACGAGTTCCGACTCCGCCAGGGTCTCCGAGTATCCGTAGCCGGGGAGCGAGCCCGCCCGCCGGCCGAAGATGCCGTGCAGAGTCGGCCCCGCCTTGCGCCCGCTCTCGGGCCCCAGGGCATGGCAAATCGAACATTTGCGCGCGAACTGGCGCTCGCCGTTGCCCATCAGCGCCGGATCCCGCAGGAACGCCGGTGAGGAATCACGCATCGGCACGAGTTGCGTGACGATGTCCAGCGGCCATGCGTAGACGATGTTCTCGATGCCGCCGGCGAGGATCATCTGATCGTCGCGCGAAAACGCCAGCGCCCAGATCGGGCCGCGCAGCGCGGCCTGGAAATCGTGCTCGACGCGCCAGGTGGCGGTGTCGATCAGCATGATGTGGCCCTGGCCGTCGCCGCGCGCCAGGCGCCTGCCGGCATGGTCCAGAACCAGCGACAGCACCGGTCCCCGGTCGACGGCGAAGCCGGCGAGCTCCTCCCCGTTTTCCGCCGAGATGACCCGCGTGAGTCCGTTGACGGTGCCGTAAGCGACCCAACGGGCGATGCCGTCCGTGCCATGGCCACCGAGCACCAGTCGGTTGACCCCGAACCCCTTGCGAACGAGCAGGCGCTCCTGCGAGCGTCGGGCGAGGTCCCAGATCCGGACCGTACCGTCGACCGCGCCGGCATACAGACGGCGTCCGTCGCGCGAGAACGCCACCGTGTTGATCCCGGCACCGGTCCCCTCGAGGAACGCCGGTTCGCCGCCCTCGAGCAGGACCTCCAGGCCATGGAGCGTGAGTTCGAGGTCGCCATCGCCCGTCTCGAAGACGAGCTTCGCTTCAACGTTCCGGTCTACTTCGCCTTCGACGATGCGACGCTCCGCGGGCTGATCGAAACCGCCTATCAGGGCTTCGGCCACGACGCTCGCGCGCCCCTTGTCCAGCTTGGTCCCAATCATTTCCTTCTGGAGCTGTTTCACGGCCCCACGCTCGCGTTCAAGGATTTCGCGATGCAGCTGATCGGCCAGATGTTTCAGGCCTCGCTCGCCCG
>JAUIAI010000637.1 GCA_030425615.1 Gammaproteobacteria bacterium | reverse complement strand
CGAGACATAGGGAAACGTTCCTTCCAGCAGCAGCATGACGTCGACCGAATCGGCCTTGGGCAGTGAGTCCATCGGGTTACACCCAGAAGTTGCGCACGCGCGCCAGGGAGGCGGACAAGGAAAGGTCGCGGATGCGTGACAGACTCTTGCGAACCTGGCCCATCCGCCCGTCCAGATAGGCGAGTTCGGCCTCGTACGGGGCGAGTTGCTCCGGGGGGAAGCCGAGCGCGGCCGCACGGTCGAGCGCTTCACGGGCGCTCACCAGATCGCGCAGCGCGAGTGCGGCACGCATGGTCAGGACCCAGAGCCCGGCGTCCGCGTCGTTGAGCGCGATCGCGGCACGCGTGTGCTTGAGCGCCTGCTCGCACGCGTAGCGCTTCATGTCGCCTTCCACGAGGCGTTGGTAGGCCAGTTCCCAGAACAGTTCCGCCAGGCGCTTGTGACAGCCGAAGCGCGCCTGCTCGTCCCCGGGACGCTCCAGGCGGCCTTCTTCCGCGAGGATCCGTTCGCTGATCGACTTCTCCTTGCCATCGAGCATGCCGTACGCCAGCAGGCGGATGTCCTCCACCGGGTCGCCCAGGAGCTGGCGAAGCAGGTCCGCGCTCGCGCGGGCCGGCGTCTCCTGAAGGGCGAGCAGGGCGGTCAGCCGGTCGTGGGCGGGAACCTTCAGGTTGGTGAGCTTCGTCCGTATCCGGCCCGCCCGGGTCCGCATCGGGTCGCTCTCCCGATAGATCGCGTACTCGGGCTCGCCGATCTCGCGTACGGGCGCTTCCTCGAGCAACCGGCGGAAACGCGCCCCCACCGCATGGGCCAGGCGAAGGAGGACCGGCGAACCCGGCACGAAGAAGTTCTGGACGAAGAGGAATGCCAGCACCGGACCTCTCGGATCGCGCATACCGGTCGGCAGGGTGGCCCAGGTCGCCGGTGCGAGGCAGGCGGAGGCGGCGGCGTGCAGACCGAGGATCTGCAGCGTTCCCGACAGACCATGATGTCCCGCCAGTGCGAGTCCCAAGGCGGTCGACTCCAGCGCTGCGAAGGTGGCGTACAGCTTCGCCGTCAGGCTCATGCGCGGGTCTCGCCCATCACGATGGGCACCGGCGAATCGCTGTCCACGCCGCAGCGGTTGAGCATGTCGTCGAGAATCCACTCGGGCTCGGCCGAGCCGATGCCGGTGGTCTTGATCATGATCTTCATCTCCTCGACGTCCTTGCCGAACTGCTGGCGAAGCGAATCTCCCAGCCGCATCAGCAGACCTTCGACGTCGGCGGGCCCCGACATCGGCATCAGCAGCATCAGGAGATGGCGCTGCGCGGTATCGATCTCCCAGGCCGTGTCCGTACCGCGCCTGATGCGCCGCACGTGTTCGAACGCCTGCCGCCCCTCGGCGGATCGTTCGAAGCCGAGCGCCAGCAGTGTCGACTCGACGCCCGCCTCGTCGTGCAGCCGTTTCATCCGCACGAGTTCGAGCGCGAAGTCCGGTGGCGCATTCGGACGGAGCACGGAGATCCCGTGCACCGCCGCGGCGCGGGTCAACCCGTCGGCGTAGTAACCGCAGAGGACGGCCAGGAACTGCAGGTTTTCGTCGTTAAGTGCGAAGAAGGGGATGGAGCGCACGAGAAGGATGCCGATCGGTGCACCGTTGCTCGGGATCAGCGGGCACGCGACCAGATAGCGGCTCCTGTAGAGCGTTGCATCGCCGGAGTTCACGTGCACGAGCCTGCCGGAATCCAGGGCCATCCGTACGAGCGGATCGTTGGCCACGAGGGGCTCGGACTCTCCGATCTCGGCAACCGCCTCGGGTCCTATCACTTCGCCGGACAGCGGATGCAAGGCCGCGGACTCGAGTTCGCAGCTGCCGGCCAGCAGGCGGAGCAGATCGTCGGCGCGCTCGAGTCCGGCCGGATTCGCCGCCGTCAGGGGCCTGAGTTCGACGATCATGTCGCTCAGGGTGACCGGACGCACCAGCAGTTCGTGCTCGAGACGCTGATGCGAGAGCCGGAGCAGATAGTGCGCGCGGGTGAGCGAGGTCAGCCGCTCGTCGAGATACGCGTTGGCCGCGCGGATTCGGGCGAGGCGGTTGTTCCAGACGTCGGCGAACTGGCCCGCCATCAGGACCAGCACCAGGCCTCCGAGGAAGTACTCCTGCGGAAACGGCGGCGAATCCGGGCGTCCGGTCATGCCATAGGGGTCGGGCAGCAGCCATGCCGCCAGCAGCATCGCCGTGGCGAGCACCCCGTCGATGGTGCCGTAGCGCACGGCCAGCAGGGTCGGTCCGAGCCAGATCCACGGGAACTGCGCGCGGGTGCCGAACGGATCCTGCGGATTCAGCCAGTGCGCGAGTGTGAGGATCACGCCGACGAACGCAAGACTCTCGGCGAGAACGCGCACCAGCGCGGACGAGCGCTCCCAGTCCCTGCTCACGGGTGCGAACAGACGAGTGGCGAACTGGGAGGCGGCTGCGGACATGTTCTGTTGCCGTCAGCGCCGCAGCGGGGAGCCGGTCTGCACGCCGGACAATGGCTGGATCAACTCCGCGATCAGCTTGTGCGCGACGGCAGAGAGGGCTTCGCGGCTCCAGCCGCTCTTGCTGCCCGTGGCGCTCCAGAGCACCTCGCCGGTCTCGAGGTCGAAAGCGGTGACGAACTCACCTTCGTCGCTCTGCTCCTGGGTGACTGCCAGCCCTTGGCGCACCGCGAAGCCGGACCAGCCTTCTCCGATCGGTCGACGCCAGAGTTCCCGGGGAGGATCCGCTTCCCAGTCCCTGGCCAGCGCCGGTCCACTCAGTCGGCCGTCGCGACCGGGTCCCAGGTACTGGGGGAAGTCGTCGGCGCGCAGGTTGCCCAGATCCGCGACACGGAGGTCGGCACCGCTCCATCGCGGCGTGAAGAGGGGCACGAGGTCGCCGGTGAACCCGTCGAATCGGAAGGCCCCGAGAAAGAGCACGGCACCCGCGG
>JAUIAI010000636.1 GCA_030425615.1 Gammaproteobacteria bacterium | reverse complement strand
ATCTGGTGCGTCTCGGTCAACGACGCATTCGTGATGGGCGCCTGGGGCCGTGACCAGAAATCCGGCAACAAGGTGCGCATGATGGCCGACGGCAGTGCCGACTGGACCAAGTCCATGGGGCTCGAGTTCGATCTGACGTCGCGCGGCATGGGCGTGCGCTCGCAGCGCTATTCGATGCTGCTCAACGACGGCAAGGTCGAGCAGTTCAACCTCGAGGAGCCGGGCAAGTTCGAGGTCTCCGACGCCAAGACCCTGCTGGGTCAGATGGGCTGACCGGATGCCCGCGAGCAAGCCGGCCGCGAGAGCGGACGACCTCGTCCGGGGTCGCCGCGCAGGCCGGGCTTCGTCGTCCGCTCGCGGGCGCGCATGATGCTGCGTCAGCGCACGATCAAGACCGTGACGCATGCCCAGGGTGTCGGACTGCACTCGGGTCAGCGGGTCAACCTGAGTCTGCATCCGGCACCGCCCGATACCGGGGTGGTCTTTCGTCGCACCGATCTCTCGCCGCCGGTGGAAATCCCGGCACGGGCGCAGGCGGTCAACGAGACCACCATGGCGTCGACACTGACCAGCGGCGAGGGCGCGGACAGGGTCCGGGTGCAGACGGTCGAGCATCTGATGTCCGCGCTCGCGGGCCTGGGCGTGGACAACGTCCTGGTCGAGGTCACCGCCTCCGAGATCCCCATCCTGGACGGCTCGGCAGCCTCGTTCGTGTACCTGATCCAGTCGGCCGGGATCGTCGAGCAGGCGCCCTGCAAGCGATTCATCCGGGTGCTGGAGAGCGTGCAGGTCCAGGAAGGAGACAAGTGGGCCCGTCTCGATCCGCACTTCGGATTCCGGATGGCCTTCGAGATCCATTTCGGGCACCCTGCCATCGACTCCACCCGCCAGCGGGTGGAAGTCGATTTCTCGCATCAGAGTTACGTCACGGACGTGGCGCGGGCGCGCACCTTCGGCTTCATCAACGAAGTCGAGTTCCTGCGTGACCGGGGCCTCGCCAAGGGTGGCAGTCTCGGCAACGCGATCGTGATGGACGACACGCGGGTGCTGAACGACGACGGCCTGCGCTCGGGCGACGAATTCGCCATGCACAAGATCCTTGACGCGATCGGCGATCTCTACATCATCGGCGCACCGCTGCTGGCGGCCTATACCGCTCACAAGAGCGGTCACGCATTGAACAACCAACTGATCCGCGCGCTCCTGGAGCGGCCGCAGGCCTGGGAATGGGCGACGTTCCGTCAGCGTCGCAGGGCGCCGCGCGTATTCGAGAGCGACTGGCGCACTGCCGCATGAGGCAGGGCGACTCCACGAAGGGGCTGCGCCCTTGATCATCCTCATCCGGCTCGTCTTCGGCGTCGGCCTCGGCGTCGCACTCTATTACGCCGTGCTGTACATGATCAACGGCCAGCGCAGGTATCTGGTCAGCGCGTTGCGCGTGCTGATCGTCACGCTCGTACTGGCGCTGGTCTTCTTCATCGGCGTGGCCGCCGAGCACTTCTTCTCCTGACCCGCCGGAGCGACGGGTCAGGAAGTATCGTCAGCCGTCCGGCAGAGTCTGCAGGTGCGAAAGCAGATCTGCCTGCTCCTGCGGGCCGAGCTGCTGGCGCATCGGTGGCATCCAGTCGTGATGATGGCTCGAGCCCGTTCGTGCCGACGGATTGGGTCCACTCTCGCCGGGCTGGCCGTTGCGCAGTTTGTGCAGGGCTTCCCAGGGATTCTTGCCGGCCACCGTCCCGAGGGTTTCCGGCGTCGAACCCCCTTCGTTGAAATCGATCTCCCGGCCGTCGCGTCCGTGGCAGCCCGCACAATAGTCGTCGAAGGTGCGCCTGCCCGCAGAAGCGTCGCCCCGTGCCTTGCCGTCGGAATCGACGAAGGCGGCCATGCGGATCTGGCCCTCGCTGATGAATCGCGCGATCTCGGAGATCGCCGTGTCCGGGAGCACGGTCTGGTAACGATGAGTGTCGTCGCGCAGCGTTGACGCGATGCTCTGAGGCGACCGGCCCATGGCGCCGATCACGCCGCTGATGCCGGTGGCATGCGAACCGCGACCGTACGCACCGTCCGCGCCCAGGTAGTCCCAGCCGTGGCATTCCTTGCAGCGCCACGTGGCCGACCCGGACGCCTTCCCCGTGGCGGGGTAGGACGGATGTGTGTCGGCGGGTTCCGGCAGCGCGTACTCGACCCACCACTTGTCGTATCCCCGGCCGCCTCGGGCAACCGGGTCGGACCAACCTCCGCCCATGCCCATCTGCCGGCTGCCGCCCATGTGACCACCGCCCATTCGGGTGTTGCCCATGTGCGTTCCGTCCGCACCCATGCCGTGCCAGCCGCCCCAGCATCCCGCAAGGCCGGCTGCCAGAATGCCGGCGCCTGCCAGTTTCGATGCAATGCTCATAGTCTCCCCTCCCCTGTGATGCGGGCCGGGCGGCGCGAGCCGAACCGGCACGCCGCCACATGGTGGCGCGAGATTCGGTTGCGGGTCAAGCCGCGCGTTCAGTCGAGGGTGTCGATCCCGGCCATCGCTTCGGGTTCGGCGCGCGCCTGCTCCATCCACGCGGCCACGGCCCGGTTCGCGAGCATGGCGTCCATGTAGCGCCGCGCGGCGGCGGACACCAGCACCCGGTACGAATGCAGCCGCATCACCACCGGCGCGAACATGGCGTCCGCGACCGAGAAGCCGCCGAACAGGTAGGGCCCTTCATACGCGTGCAGGCCCTGGGCGAAGATCTCCTCGATGCGTGCGATCTCCTCATCGAGGCCTTCGACCAGGGTGGCGCGTGCGCGGTCGCGGCGGATGTTCATCGGCAGGGTCCGGCGCAGCACCGGAAATCCGCTGTGCATCTCCGCCGAGACGCACCGCGCGAGCGTTCGGGCCCGTGCATCGGCAGGATACAGGCCGAGTGCGGGGTGGGTCTCGTGCAGCCACTCGGCGATGGCCAGCGAGTACCAGACCGGTTCG
>JAUIAI010000635.1 GCA_030425615.1 Gammaproteobacteria bacterium | reverse complement strand
TCGTCGAGGAGAGCATCGTCGCCGATCAGTTCAACCTGGACGGCTACGTCCTCGGGGGCGAGCTGCACCGCATCGGTATCGTCGACGAGATCATGTACCCGGGAACGCACGCGTTCCAGCGTTTCGAGTACCCCTCGCGTCTGCCACCGGAGGTTCAGGACCGTGCGTTCGACGTCGCCCGCCGCGTGCTCGAGGCGGCCGGTTTCGACCACGGCTTCTTCAACATGGAGTTCTTCTACGATCGCGAGTCCGACCGCCTGAGCGTGATCGAGTTCAACCCGCGCCTTGCGGCCCAACTGGCCGATCTCTACGAGCGCGTCGACGGCCTGGATGTTCACGGCATGTCCGTGGCCCTGGCGCTGGGTCGCGACCCCGCCGCCGTCCCGCGTCTGCCCAGCCGCGCCGGCGTCGCCGCGAGCTGTGCCCTGCGCACCTTCGACGGCAGCATGCCGCGGCCGGTTCCCAGGGCGAGGATACGTGCGGCGCGCGAGCGCTTTCGTGACACGATCATCCTCACGTTCGACAAGAGCGAGAGCGGCCGCAAACGCGAGTACAAATGGATGGGCAGCAATCGCTACGGCGTGCTGAATCTGCACGGCCGTGACCACGAAGACCTGCGACGCAATTACGAGACCGTGTGCGCGGCGCTGGGCTGGCCCGCTCCGTTCTGAACCGCCCCGGTCCGTACGGGCGGACAATCGATCGCCGCGGCCACCGCGGTCGTGAATGCCCTGTAGAGCGCCGGGTTCTCGTCCGGCGCAAGTCGCTCGAGCGACAACAGGACGGCCGGCTTGCGCAGCGGCGGCAACGTGCGCAGCACGTCGAGCGCGTCGTCGAGCGTGTCGTGCTCGACCTCCTCCGGGATCTGCGCCGGGCGCGGGTGACCGATCTCGGCGGCGACCTCCGCCAGCGCCTGATGCACACGACGGGGCGAGCGGTCCGCGAGGTGCCCTGCCATCGCGAAAATCGCTGCGAGCGCCGAGCTACGCTCGAGAGGCTGTATCACCCTTGAAACGGCCTCCTGTTCGGGCAGAAGACGGTGCCTTACGAGGGTGAGCGTGATCCACTCGATCCGCTCGATGCGGCCATCCGCGAGCACCGCATCCCGGCAGTAGCGCACCAGCGTGCTCCGGCTCTCGAGCGGCCAGTGGCGCAACCGCGCGGTCAGCAGTTCGAGCAACGGGATCCGCAGCCACTGCGCCTGATCGGATTCGAGCCAGCGAAGCGCGTCGCCCAGGACCGGATCCGAGGGCGCCTCGTCCGCAGCGGGGCCGGCCGGCCCGGCCACGAGTGCGTTCAGAAGCAGCGCGGCCCGTGACAGCCGCGGATGCGGGTCGCGCACGGCGGCAACCAGCACGGCCGCCGGCGCATCCGCGGCGCCGCTTTCGGCGAGCAGACGCGTGGTCGTGAGATGGGCGGGGCACGAGCCCGCCTCGCCCTCGCGGGCGGCATCGTTCACCGCCCGGTCCCGCGATCGCCCGGTGCCGTTACCCGGCGGCGTGGAACGATGGAACGCAAGGGGCGGCAGGGTGTCGGATACCGGCGCGATCCGGTCCGCCTGGCCGGAAGACGCCGACGACGGTTCCGGGCGCGGAGCGATCGCCGGCAGCGGGCGCCCGTACAGGCGCCTGATGCGGGAGACCAGCGGCGGATGCGTGTCGAACCAACCGTCGAGGTCGGGGCGGGCGAGCCAGAAGTGCGCGAGCACCTCCGCGTAACCGTTTTCGATGGGTGGCTGCTGCTGGCCGGCGACCTTGCGCAGCGCGCGGCCGATTCCGTCCCGGTCACGGGTGAACTGTACCGCCTGGGCGTCGGCGAGGAATTCGCGTTGCCGGCTCACCCCGGCCTGCACGAGACGCGCCGCCTGTGCACCGAGCCAGCCGACGACCAGCAGGATGACCCCCATGCCGAGCAGCAGCGGCGATGCCAGTCCTGCGGCACGCCGGTCCTGCCGATATAGACCGGCCCCGCCGTAGCCGAACATCCCGCTGCCGAGCAGGTGCAGCGAGTAGAGGCCGTAGAGGGCACCGGCGAGCCGGGTGTTGAGTGCCGCGTCGCCGTTGATGAGGTGGGCGAACTCGTGCGCCACGACCCCCTGCAACTCGGTCCGGTTGAGCTGCTCGAGCGCGCCCCGAGTCACGAGCAGTGCCGCGTGAGCGGGGTCGTGACCCGCGACCATCGCATTGATCGAGTCGTGGTCGAGCACGAAGAGTTCGGGCACGGGCAACCCCGAGGAGATCGCCATTTCCTCGGCCACGTTGACGAACTGACGCTCGCGTATGGAGTAGGGATCGGGGTTACGCGCCCCGAGCCGCAGCATCACGGCAGAACCGCCCGCGGCAAGCCGCTGCCACTCGAGCCAGCCACCCCCCAGGACGTACAGGAGGATGACACCGGTGTTGGTGGCGTAGAAGTGCCTGGGCAGAGCGCCATCGCCCGCGAAGAGCTGCCAGCCAAGTGCTCCGATCAGGTTGACGGCCACGACCACGACCGCGACCGCGAGCACGAGCGCGAACACCATCCAGCGGGTGCGCGTGCGGGCATCATCCTGCAGTGCGTGGAAGTCCATTCGGGTGTCGCCGCCGGTTGCGCGTTCAGAGCGCGACCGCGACTGGCTCGCGCTCGACCTTTGAGTTCGTCGCGCGAAGCTGTGCGGCGGCTTCGAAACCGCTCATGCGGGCGACCAGCGCAGCCGGAAACGTCTGCACCTCGTCGTTGTAGGTGTTGACCTGATCGTTGTACGACTGCCGGGCGAAGGCGATCCGGTTCTCGGTGGAGGTGAGCTCCTCGATCAGTCCGGCCACGGACGCATCGGCCTTGAGTTCCGGGTAGGACTCGGCGAGCGCGATCAGCCTGGACAGACCACCGCCGAGCGCGGCTTCGGCCGCTCCGAGCGCGGCCAGCGCACCGGCGTCTCCGGGTCGCGCCCGCGCCGCGCGCTCCGCGCTCATCGCGAGCTGGCGG
>JAUIAI010000634.1 GCA_030425615.1 Gammaproteobacteria bacterium | reverse complement strand
TGGCGGCACGGATGAGCGAGTCGTTCCGGACGCGGATGGCGACGGAGACCTTCCAGCCCGAGCTCACCCCGGAGGGCAGGATGGTCTGGAAGGAAACGCTGCCCGATGGCACGATCCGGATTCACGAGACCGAGCCGGGGACGACCGCATGGCAAAGGGCGGTGATCCGGGTGCTCGGCTGGTTTCCGATTCAATGGCTGCTCTGAACGAACTCGCGTCGGTGGTGCTCCGTATCGGCCGGGTTCGGAACCGCAACTGGCAGGGAGGAAGGGATGTCCGTGATTCGTGAACGCATGACCGCGCTGGGACTGGTGCCGGCCGCAGCGCTGAAGCTGCCGCCGGGAGTCACGCTCCCGTTCCCCTGGGTCCGGGTGGTGGGCGAGCGCGTGCTGGTTTCCGGCCACGGACCCACCGAGGCGGACGGATCGCTTGCCGAGCCCCGGGGCAGGGTGGGTGCGGAGGTGACGCTTGAGCAGGCGCGCCACGCCGCACGGCTGACGGCGCTCGCGATTCTCGGCAGTCTCGAGCGCGAGCTCGGCGATCTCGATCGGATCGGCGCCTGGGTCCGCGCCTTCGGCATGGTCAACGTGGCGCCGGGGTTCGATCGCATGCCCGACGTGATCAACGGCTTCACCGAGGTGATCGTCGACGTCTTCGGGCACGAGGTCGGAGACCACGCCCGCAGCGCGGTCGGCATGGCCGCCCTGCCGTTCGGCATACCGGTCGAGATCGAGGCCGAACTGGTGCTGCGGTCGTGACCGTTCACATCGTGCGTCTGGGCAGCCCGCGACTCGAGAACGAGGGCCTGCGCATCGGAACCGTGCGCCGCCCGCCGCGGGGCGTTGCACGGGAGGCCTTCGCGGCCCAGGACTGGTACGACGTGTGGTACCCGAATCTTTCGCCCATGCCGGAGACGGTGGATCTGGGCCGCGGTGCGCAGACCGCCGCCGAGCGTCAGGTCTTCCGAAGACGCTACCGCAAGGAGATGAGCGCGCCGGAGGCCCGCCATTCGATTGCGCTCCTGGCGGCGCTGTCGCACCGCACGTCCTTCTCCGTCGGGTGCTACTGCGAGGACGAGTCGCGCTGCCACCGCGCGGTGTTGCGGGAACTGCTGCGCGAAGCGGGCGCCGACGTCGCGAACGACGCCGGCGGAACGCTCAGCGAATGAACCGGTCGGCGTAATCCGCGCCCAGGCCCACGTTCTCGAAGTGGGCGCGGCACATGTCGATCTTCGTGAACACGTCCTCGTAGCCGATCTGCTTGCCGTACGGATCACAGTAGACCATGGCGCCGTTCACCTGGAAGAACGTGATCATCTCGTCGACATCGTCGGGAACCACCAGCGTGTGGGTCTCGCCCGGCGGCTCGAAGACATAGCTGCCTTCCTCGGCGAACCAGTCGTGCTCGAGGTAGTGCCAGCGGCCCTTGAGCACGAAACCGTGCACCGGATTCGGATGCCGGTGGCGCGACAGCACGCCGGACTTCGTCACCTTGAGCAGGTTCATCCAGTAGCCCTGCGAGCGGTTCAGACAGAGCGGCCGGAAGTAGACGTTCTCGGCCTGCTTCACCCACATGCGCTCGTCGCCCTCGGCGAGGGCATCCGGAATCACGATCTCCGGCAGGGCGTCCGCGGGCATCGGGTACTGATACGGCGTACGCGGGTTGGCGTCGGTCTCGGCGACGGGCATCGGCGACTCCTCATGGTGTGGCTTCCGAGCGCGCAAGTTTACCCCGGCGAGGCCCCGGCCCGGCGGCCGGCCGGAAGCGCGCAGGCGCCGGACACGTCTGTCAGGCGTAGAGCGGTCCGCCAAGATACTTGAGTCCGCTGTCGCAGCCGAGCGTGACGACGCGGCCCCCCGGCCCGAGCTCGCGGGCGAGCGCGATGGCGCCCACCACGTTCAGGCCCGTGGAAGCGCCGCAGAAGATGCCTTCCTCGCGCGCCAGTCGCCGGCACATCGCGAAGGCATCCTCCTGATCGATGGCCCGGATATCCGTGAGGGTCTCGCGGTCCAGGAACGGCGGCTCGAAACCGACGCCGATGCCCTCGACTCTGTGGGGCCCGCCCCGGCCGGTGGTCAGCAGGGGCGACTGAAGCGGCTCGAACGCCACCACCTTCGACCCGGCGCCGGCGGCCGAGATCCCGTCGAAGGTTCCCATGAGTGCAGCCCCGGTACCCACTGCGGCGCAAAGCACGTCGATCCTGCCGTCGAGCGCGGCCGCGATCTCGGCGCCCATCGGCGAATAGCCGGCGCGAACGTCCGGGGAACCGAACTGATCGGCGTAGAACGTACCGGGCGCCTCGGCGAGCGCGAACGCCCGGCCTTTCATGCGCTGAATGAGTTCTGGCGTGATCGCGCCGTTTTCACTGGGTTCGATGATCACTTCCGCGCCGAAGGCCCGCATGGCTTCGAGCTTGCTCGCCGAGAACGCATCCGAGGACACCGCCGTGAACCGCAGGCCGAGCACGGCCGAAACGAAGGCGAGCGCAGTACCCGTGCTGCCGCCCGTGTACTCGACGACAGTGTCGCCGGCGGACAGCCGCCCGGACCCGACCGCTCGTCCCAGTACCGAGACCGCCATGCGGTCCTTGTACGAGCCGGTGGGGTTGCCCCCCTCGAGCTTGATCCAGACCTCGGCGGCATCGGGCGGGGCAATGCGCCCGAGCCGCACGAGGGGAGTGTTGCCTATGGCGCCCAACGCGCCCGGGAACGGTTTCATGGACCGGCTCCGGAGTCAGTGACGGTGATGTCTCGCAGTTTGGCCGGAAGACCGGCGCAAGGCCATCCTGCCACGTCGCCTGCGGGGTGCGCCCGACCTTCCGTCGCCGGGGTCCGGAATTCCATTGTCGCGGAGCCCGGAGCGCTGTAAAAAGCGACGCATCCCGATGCCCGAGGCGATCTGCGATGCGCGCGAGGTTCCTGTCCAGCCTGATTCTGATCTTCGCGGCCGTGCTTCAGGGCCCCGCCTGGGCGGC
>JAUIAI010000633.1 GCA_030425615.1 Gammaproteobacteria bacterium | reverse complement strand
CAAGGAAGGCCTCACCGTCTTTCGCGACCAGCAGTTCTCGGCCGACATGCAGGCCGCACAGGCGGAAGACGCCGGACGCGCGGCCAGCGCGCGCGCCGTGAAGCGCATCGAGGACGTCCGTCTGCTGCGCACGGTGCAGTTTCCGGAAGATGCCGGCCCGATGGCGCACCCCATACGCCCCGACAGCTATACCGAGATCAATAATTTCTACACGGTCACCGTCTACGAGAAGGGCGCCGAGGTCATCCGCATGCTGCACACGCTGCTCGGCGAAGACGGTTTCCGCCGCGGCATCGATCTCTACTTCGAGCGTCACGACGGTCAGGCGGTCACCTGCGACGATTTCGTCGCCGCGATGGCGGATGCGAACGGCCGCGACCTCGCCCGCTTCTCCCGCTGGTACGAACAGGCCGGCACGCCGGTGCTGCGGGTCAGAAGGAACTGGGACGCCGGAGCCGGGTCGCTCACCCTCACGGTGCAGCAGCTGACCCCGCCCACCCCCGGTCAGACCGACAAGCCCCCCCTGCACGTGCCGCTCGCACTGGCGCTGCTGGACGATCAGGGCAACGAGCTGCCGGTGCGGCTCGAGCACGAGCCCGCTGACGCCGCGGTCCGCGGCACCCGGGTGCTCGAGCTGACCGAGTCGGAGCACCGATTCCGTTTCGTGGGTCTGGACCGCCGGCCAACGCCTTCGCTGCTGCGCGGTTTCTCGGCACCGGTACTGCTCGACCAGACTCTGGAACCGGAAGAGATCGCCCGCCTCGCGCGCCTGGACACGGACCCGTTCAACCGATGGGAGGCCGCCCAGCGCCTCGGCGTGGCCGCGGTACTGGACGTCCTCGCAGGAGGTGACCCCGAGGCCGGCAGTCGGCGGCTCGTCGACACGCTCGGCGCCGGGCTGCGCGAGGAACAACTGGATCCGGCCTATCGGGCGCTGCTGTTGACGCTGCCCACCGAAGGCTACATCGCCGAGCAGATCGAAGAGGTGGACCCGGTGGCCCTGCGCGCGGCGCGCACCCGGGTACGCCAGACGCTGAACCGTGCGCTGGCCACCGACTTCGCCCACGCGATGGCCGCCCTTGCGGACGACGGCCCCTACCGCCCGGACACCGCGTCGGCCGGGCGCCGGGCGCTGCGCAACCTGGCGCTCGCCGCGCTCGTGGACATCGGTCACGACGATGCCTGGGCACGGGCCGACGCCCAGCTCCGGAGCGCGGACAACATGACCGATCGGGCGGCGGCGATCTCGGCGCTGGTCAACAGCGCGGCCCCGCAGCGTGAGAATGCGCTGGCCTGGTTCCACGACACCTATGCCGACGAACCCCTGGCGCTCGACAAGTGGTTCACACTGCAGGCGACCATGCACCGGCAGCCCGGCGACGCACCGGTGCTGGAGCGGGTCCGGCGGCTATGCCTGAGTCCGGAGTTCTCGCTGCGCAACCCGAACCGCGCGCGCTCGCTCATCGGAGCGTTCTGTGCGGCCAATCTCGCCGAGTTCCACGCGGCCGACGGCAGCGGCTACGCCTTCTGGCTCGAGCAGGTTCGCGAGATCGATGCGCTGAACCCGCAGCTGGCTGCCCGCCTGGCGCGCGCGCTCGACCGCTGGCGCAAGTTCGACCCCCGCCGTCAGGCCATGATGCGCGAGACTCTGCGCGAACTGGCGGCCACGGAGGGGCTGTCCCGCGACGTCGGCGAGATCGTCGACAAGGCCCTGCAGTCGGCCTGATCCTCCCGCCCCCGCCGCTTCCCCGCTTCCCGACGACCGAGACGACGATGTCACGCCCGACCCTGACCGAACACCTGATCGCCAGCGACGCCCCGCCCGCGCTGCGCCTGCTCATCGAAACGGTGGCCCAGACCTGCGCACGCATTGCAGACGCCATCTCACAGGGCGCTCTCGGCGGAGTGCTCGGCGACGCCGGCACGGGCAACGTCCAGGGCGAGCAGCAGAAGAAGCTCGACGTGATCGCCAACGACATGATGCTCGCGGCGAACGCGCGCAACGGCACCCTGCGCGGCATGGCCTCCGAGGAAATGGACGACGTCAGCCCGCTGGAGGCCTCCGACGCCCCTTACCTGCTGCTCTTCGATCCGCTCGATGGCTCGTCGAACATCGACGTCAATGTCTCGGTCGGTACCATCTTCTCCGTGCTTGCCGCACCGCGGCAGCCCCGGGCCGTGACCGCGGAAGACTTCCTGCAGCCGGGCCGCGACCAGGTCGCGGCCGGTTATGTGGTCTACGGGCCGGCCACCATGCTGGTGCTCACCTGCGGCCGCGGCGTCGACGGATTCACGCTGGACCGCCACACCGGGTCGTGGTGGCTGACCCAGCCGGGCATGACCGTGCCGGCGCAGACCCGCGAGTACGCGATCAACGCGTCGAACGCGCGTCACTGGTTCGATCCGGTGAAGCGCTACGTCGATGATCTGCTCGCGGGCAAGACCGGGCCGATCGGCAAGGACTACAACATGCGGTGGGTGGCGTCGATGGTCGCCGACGTACACCGAATCATGAGTCGCGGCGGCGTGTTCATGTACCCGCGCGACGCCCGTGATCCGGACAAGCCCGGCAAGCTGAGGCTGATGTACGAGGCCAACCCGATGGCCATGCTCGTGGAGCAGGCCGGCGGCGCGGCGCACGACGGAACCACGCGCATCCTGGACATCGCGCCCACCGGCATCCACCAGCGCGTGGCGGTCTTCCTCGGCTCGCGCGAAGAGGTCGAACGCGCGGCTGCCTACGGATCCGACTGATCCGCGGCGCGCGCCCGCAGCGTGCGCGTGCCGTCAGCCCTCGAATCCGCCGAACGCGTCGTCGAACAATTCGATCTTGCCGGGCTCCCGGCTCGCGGCTTTCGCCGCGGCCGCGGGCGGCGCGAGCGTCGGACCGGGTCGCCAGGCGAGCGGCGCCGCCGGCAGCGGCTGTTCGGCGACGGGCGGACTCCCCTGCGGTGCGGTCCGCGGCCCTGGCGCGGCCGG
>JAUIAI010000632.1 GCA_030425615.1 Gammaproteobacteria bacterium | reverse complement strand
GCCACACTGTTGACCCCCACGACCGAAGGAGTGGCGCAGAGCCGGATCGTGAATACCCGGGTCCCGGACGAAGCCGGTGCCCGCGCGCCGGTGCAGCCTTTCGGCACGGGCACGAAGTCGGCCGGCTCGACCCAGGACGGCGCCTGCCTGATCCAGCCGTCCTCGGTGATCGACCTGGCGGCGAGCGCGGCCGGCGTCCTGAGCGAAGTACACGTCGAGCGCGGCCACCGCGTGAAACAGGGACAGGTGCTGGCGGTTCTCGATCACGACGTCGAACGGGCGATGTTCGACGCGGCCAAGGCACGCACCCGCGCCCGGGCCGCCATCGCGGCAGCCGCCGCCACGCGCGACATGGCCCGCCAGAAGCTCGAGCGCATGCGGGCCCTCAAGGAACTCAGCTACGGTGCACAGCTCGAACTCGAACTGGCGGACGGTGAGTTCAAGGTCGCGTCGCACCGCCTGCAGCAGGCCCGCGAGGCCGCCGAGATCGCCGAGCGCGATCAGACGGTCGCCCGGCAGCAACTCGCGCAGCGCGAGGTCCGCAGCCCGATCGACGGCATCGTCGCCGACCGGCTCCTGGAACCCGGTGAGCGGGTCGATGGCCGGGCGATCTTCCGGCTCATGAACCTGGACGAGCTCCGGGTCGAACTGGTGCTGCCCGCCGAACGCTTCGGCGATCTGCGCCCGGGTATGGCCGTCAGCGTGGAACCGGTCGTCGGCGACTCCGGCCCGGTTGCGGCTCAGGTCACCCAGGTCGACGATTTCATCGACGCGGCCAGCGCCACGTTCCGCGCCCGGCTCTCGCTGGCCAACGCCGAGCGACGGATTCCCGCCGGCGCCCGGTGCCGGCTGGGCGCGCTGCCCGGCGGCGACGACGGGTCCGCGAAGCGCGGCGGCTGATGTTGCGCGGTTCTCCCGCCGTCCGCGCCCGGGCAGAGCCGCTGCCGGCGCGGATCCTGTATTCGGCCGACGCCGCGGCCCTCGTTCCGCTGGCCGACCCCTCGCTGGCGGCAGATGCCGTCGCGTTCGTCCAGATCCATGAACCGGCCTCCGCCGCCACGTCGGCGGTGGATCACGCGACGTTAGCCGGGCAGGCCGCGCCCGCCACGGTCGTCATCGTCGACGCGGGTGTCGACGACGCGCAGGCGCTCGCCGACCGGCTGCGCGCCGACACCGGGAACCCACCCGGCCTGCATGTGTTCGTCCTCAGTGCCGATGCCGACGGTCCCCGTGCGGTGGCGGAGGCGCTGACCGCCGTCGACGCGCCTGTCGGGGCTGTGCACGTGTTCAGTCACGGCAACACCGATGGATTCCAGCTCGGCGACACGTTCGTCGATGCCGATTCGCTACGCGCCCACGCGGACGCATTCGCGCAATGGGCGAATGCGCTCGCGCCCGGCGCCGACCTGCTGCTCTACGGTTGCGAAGTGGCCGCGGGCGAATCCGGACGCGCCCTGATCGGTGACCTGGCCGCGCTGACCGGCGCCGACGTGGCGGCGAGCGAGGACCTCACGGGTTCTGCGGCCGTCGGCGGCGACTGGTCGCTCGAGCACACGGTCGGCGACCTGCAGACCGCGAGCCTGCGGCTCACGGCGCTGCAGGGGTCGCTGAACCTCGCGCCCACGTCGGGTGAGACCCTCGTCAACGACACGGGTGGCGGCAGTCACATGCCCGAGCTCGAGTCCAGCGGCCAGGTCGCCACGAACGGCACGAACACCGTCGTCGTCTGGGAGAACGGCCACGACATCCGCTTCCGCATCTACGGCGCGAACGACTCGGGTGGCCAGGTGCTCGTCGACCGCGCCAACGGCATCAAGCGCGACCAGCCGGCGGTGGCGATGAACGCGTCCGGCGACTTCGTCATCGTCTGGAGCAGCGACAACGGCAACGGGAGTCCGGACGTCTACGCCCAGTTGTTCGCCGCGGACGGCACGCCGATCGCGTCCCCGTCCCAGCCCGGCGGCGAGACCTGGGGCAACGCCTACGAGTTCCGGGTGAACGCCCGAATGGCCGGTAACGACCGCGACCCGGCCGTCGCCATGCGCGACGACGGTTCGTTCCTCGTGACCTGGACCACAGACGACACGAGCGACGGCTCTCACGATCAGATCGCCTACCGGCTGTTCGGCGCGTCGGGAGCCGCCGTGATCGGCACCGACACGCAGCTCGCCTTCTACGGCACGACCGAACCCCAATCGCGCAGCCGCATCGACTGGGACGCCACCAACGACCGTTTCGCCGTCTCGTTCCTGGAGAACGACGGCGCGGGTCGGCAGGAAGTGAACATTCGCGCGGTCGAGGGCGCCGGCTGGGTGGGTACCCACCAGCTCATCTCGAACCCCGCCGGATCCGGCGAGGTCATCGACGCGGACGTCGCCGTGCGCAGTGACGGCCACCTCGCCGTGGCGCGCATCTACGACGACGCCGGCACCCGCTATGTACAGGTCGGCAGCGCCGACGTCTTCGGCGGCGCCACCGGGATCACGTTCTGGACCGCGAACAACCCCAGCGCGCTCGAGAACCATATATCGATCGTCGTCGGCGACGACGACGCCGCCGTGGTGGTCTGGTATGACGACGACACGGACGGCATCGGTCGAACCGTGTTCGCCCGCCACTACGACGCCGCATGGACGCCGTCCTCGGCGAGTTCCGTCCGGCTGCCGCAGACCACCGGCGGCGGCGACCAGGTTTCACCCCACGTGGCCGTCTCGGGGACCGATCTCACGTTCGTCTGGAGCGGCAAGGGGGATCAACCGGACGAATCGGGCGGCGACGGTGTCTTCGTGCGTAGCTATTCGATGGCCGATCCGGGCCTCGTCGTGGACACCACCAACGGCACGACGACGACCGAGGACGGCCCCGGCAACACCCTGGACATCGGCGTGCGCCTGGCCACGGCACCCTCCTCGACGGTCACCGTGGGCGTCTCGTCGAGCGACACCGGCGAAGGCACGGTCTCCCCGGCCACGCTCACGTTCACCCCC
>JAUIAI010000631.1 GCA_030425615.1 Gammaproteobacteria bacterium | reverse complement strand
AATGTCAGGTACTGGCCCTGGGTGAAGGCGAATCTCGGCCGGTCTTCGTCGGACGGTGCGAGCGTGAGCACGACCGCGTCGCGGGTTTCGGGCTGGACGTCCACGACCTGGAGCGGGTAGAAGCGGGCCATAGGGAACTCAGATGCACTTGAAGTAGTCGAACGGTTCGAGGCAGTCCAGGCAGCGCCAGTGCGCCTTGCAGGGGGTCGAGCCGTGCTGGCTGACGCGCTCGGTATGGTTCGACCCGCAGCGCGGACAGGAAACCTCGGGTGGCGCGCTCGCGAGTCGGCTGAGCCTTCCGTACGCCCGCAGGCGCTCCCGTGCGTCCGGGTTGATCCAGTCGGTCGTCCACGCGGGCGTCAGCTGCCGCCTGAGTTCGAAGCGCGCGATGCCGTGGTCCCGTAGCGTGCGGGAGATCTCTTCGTTGATCAGAGACGTGGCCGGACATCCCGAATAGGTCGGCGTGACGGTCACGACAAGGGTGCCCTCCACCCAGGAGATGTCGCGGATGATTCCGAGATCCGTCAGGGAGATGACCGGGATCTCGGGGTCCGGAATCTCCCCGAGCCACGCGCGGATCACGTCCTCCGGGGGCTGGTGCGTGGACTCGTCTTCGAGGGATCGGTCCGGGGGCGGATTGCCCGTACCCTCGCTCGCGGTCGCGTTCACCAGTTCGCGTCCGGGTAGGCGCGCTGCAGGAACTGCATCTCGGCCAGGATATAGCCCAGCGCCTCCGTATGCCGGCCCTGGCGGCCACCGCGATGCGCGAAGTCGGACGACGGCCGCTGCAGTGTGGCCTCTTCCAGCACCGCGTCGACGGTCTCGTCCCACGGCGCCCGCAGGGCCGCCGGGTCGGGCGCCACGCCCTGGGCACACAGCGCCTCGTCGATCTCGTCGGCGAGCATGAGTTCTCCCGCATAGGGCCAGAGTTCGTCCAGTGCCGCCTGCATACGCTGATGGCTTTCTTCGGTGCCGTCGCCGAGGCGGATCACGAGATCCGAGGAGCGTTCCAGGTGATACGCGACCTCACGGGACGCTTTGTCCGCGATCTCGGCCACGCGGGGTTCGCTGCTGGAGATCAGCGCCTGGAGAAAGGGCAGGTGCCAGGCATCGAACAGGAACTGGCGCATGAGCGTCTGGCCGTAGTCACCATTCGGACGTTCGACCAGGAGTGCGTTTCGGAAGTCCGCGGCATCGCGACGGTAGGCCAGCAGGTCGGCCGACCGACCGGCGCCTTCGATCTCGGCGGCCAGGCCGAGCCAGAGCTGGGTCTGACCGATGAGGTCGAGCGCCGTGTTGGCCAGGGCAATATCTTCTTCGAGCACCGGCGAGTGGCCGCACCACTCGGATACCCGGTGACCGAGGATCAGCGTGTTGTCGCCCGTGCGCAGGAGGAACTCGAGCAACACCGACATCACATCTGCCCCACTTCGTCCGGGATCTTGAAGAATGTCGGGTGACGGTAGACCTTCGAATTCGAGGGCTCGAACAACGGGCCCTTGTCGGACGGGCTCGAGGCGACGATGTCGTCCGCCCGGACCACCCAGATCGAAACGCCCTCGTTGCGGCGGGTGTAGACGTCGCGGGCGTGCTTGAGCGCCAGCTCCGCGTCAGGGGCGTGCAGGCTGCCCACGTGACGATGGTTCAGGCCGTGCTGACCGCGAATGAAGACTTCCCAGAGGGGCCATTCCTTGGACATGAGGGGTTCTCCCGTTGACAGCCGGTTCGCGCGGGACCGGCGCCCGTCGCGGCCCGGTTCAGGCCGCCGTCTTCAACCGGCGCGCGGCGCGCTTCTCGCCGTGCGCCAGCAGTCCCTCGCGGAACCAGGCGCCGTCTTCCCAGGCCTTGACCCGCGCCCGCATGCGATCCCGGTTGCAGGGTCCGTTACCGCGCAGGACCTCGAAGAATTCGTTCCAGTCGGGCTCGCTGAAGTCGTAGCCGCCCTTGTCCTCGTTCCAGCGCAAGGCTTCGTCGGGCACCTTGAGCCCCAGGTATTCGGCTTGCGGAACGGTCTGGTCGACGAACTTCTGACGCAGTTCGTCGTTCGTGTTGATCTTGATCTTCCACGCCATGGATTGCGCCGAATGAACGCTTTCCTTGTCGCTCGGGCCGAACATCATCAGCGACGGATACCAGAAGCGGTTCAGCGCGTCCTGGGCCATCGCCTTCTGCTCGGGCGATCCGGCCGCCATCTTCATCATGATGTCGTAGCCCTGGCGCTGGTGGAAGCTCTCCTCCTTGCAGATCCGGATCATGGCGCGGGAGTAGGGACCGTAGGAGGTTCGCTGCAGCGGCACCTGGTTCATGATCGCGGCACCGTCCACCAACCACCCGATCGCGCCGATATCGGCCCAGTTGAGGGTCGGATAGTTGAAGATGGACGAATACTTCATCTTGCCGGCGTGCAGCATCTCGATCATCTCGTCGCGGGAGATGCCGAGCGTTTCCGCCGCGCAATAGAGATACAGACCGTGACCGGCCTCGTCCTGCACCTTGGCCAGCAGGATCGCCTTGCGCTCGAGGGTCGGTGCACGCGTGATCCAGTTGCCTTCGGGCAGTTGCCCCACGACTTCGCTGTGGGCGTGCTGCCCGATCTGCCGGATCAGCGTCTTGCGGTACTCGTCGGGCATCCAGTCCTTGGGCTCGATCTTCTCGCCGGCGTCGATGCGGGCCTGGAACGCGCGTTCCTGCTCCGACATCTCTTCGCGGGTCTTCACCGCGGATACTCCCGTCTTGACCATCTGTGCGTACATGTCGGACGTCTCCTTCGAACGCGCATTCGGGGCATGGTGCCCGATTCCGGATCCGCTGATTCTACGATTGCCCGACCGATCGGTCAAACAATGGGTCTGTGCTGGCGGAGGCGCGGCCATTCTGCGCAGGACTTCGTTTGGGCATAATCGAAAGGACCCGAAGTGAGGACAAGAGGAGACTTTCGATGATGCGTTCGACCCGAGTGTTGGCGGCCTTGGCCGTCTCTACCGTCGTG
>JAUIAI010000630.1 GCA_030425615.1 Gammaproteobacteria bacterium | reverse complement strand
TCTTCAACCACCAGACGCACCACCGCGGACAGCTCACCGCCCTGCTCTTCCAGTGCGGCGTGGACATCGGAGTCACCGACCTGCTGACCCGGATACCGGACGAGCTCTGAGCCCGTCTTGCCCGCCGGCGGCTCCGCACGGCGGCGAAGTCAGTCCGCTTCTTCGATCCAGGCCTGCTGAATGGCCTCGAGAATCCGCTCGCCGGAGCGCTCAGGGTCGTCGTCGAAACCCGGAAGCTCGAGGACCCAGCGGCGCAGGTCGGTGAAGCGCACCTGCAGCGGATCCACGTCCGGATGCCGCTCGACCAACTCGATCGCGATCTCCTGAACATCTGTCCACTTCATCAGTGCTCCTCGCGCGCGTGATTGATGGTGTATCGCGGAATCTCGATCGTGAGGTCTTCGTCGGCCACCCGGACCTGGCACGAAAGCCTCGAATTGGCCGACAGGCCCCAGGCCTTGTCGAGCATGTCGTCTTCTTCGTCCTCAGAAGGCTCCAGACTGTCGAAGCCCTCGCGAACGACGACATGGCAGGTCGTGCATGCGCAGGACATCTCGCAGGCGTGCTCGATGTCGACGCCGTGCTCGAGCAGGCCTTCGCACAACGAGGCGCCCGTGTCCAGCTCGAAGGACTTACCCTCCGGGCAGAGCTTGTCATGGGGAAGCACATTGATCTTGGGCATGACGCACCTGCCTCAGAGATCGTCGACGGACTTGCCGGACAGCGCGAGCGCTACCGACCGGTCCATGCGCCGGGCCGCGAAGGGTTCGGAGGCTCTCGACAGGGACTCGATCCTGTCGCGGAGGGTCTCGACGTCTCCGCGGTCACGCTCGCTGCGCAGCCGCGCACACTCGGCATCGAGTGCGGCCCGCTCGTCAGCCTCGAGCAGATCGCCGTCCTCGGAGAGTGCCGCCTGGAGGGCCTCGAGAAGGCGGTCCGCCTCGACCTGCTGTTCACGAAGCGCGCGCGCCCGCATGTCGTCGGCCGCAGTTGCGAACGCCGATTCGAGCATTCTCGCGATCTCCTCGTCTTCCAGACCGTACGAAGGCTTGACGGTCACCGAAGCACGCACACCGCTGGTCGTTTCGCAGGCGCTCACTGAAAGCAGACCGTCGGCATCCACCTCGAAGGTCACCCTGATGCGGGCGGCACCGGCGGCCATCGGCGGAATGCCGCGAAGTTCGAACCGCGCCAGCGAGCGACAGTTCTCGACCAGTTCGCGTTCACCCTGGAGGACGTGGATCGCCATGGCGGTCTGGCCGTCGCGATAGGTGGTGAACTCCTGCGCGCGCGCGACCGGGATGGTCGAGTTGCGGGAGATCAGCTTCTCCACGAGCCCACCCATGGTTTCGAGTCCGAGCGACAGCGGAATCACATCGAGCAACAGCCAGTCGTCATCTCCGCGATTGCCCACCAGGAGATTCGCCTGCTGGGCCGCACCCAGCGCGACGACCCGATCGGGATCGAGATCCTGCAAGGGCTCGGTACCGAACAGCGCGCCTACCGCTTCGACCACCTGCGGCATCCGCGTGGAGCCGCCCACGAGTACGACGCCCTGTACGTCAGACGCTTCGAACCCGGCATCGTCAAGCGCGCGCCGGCAAGCACCGAGCGTACGTTCCAGCAGCGGGCGGGTCAGCTCGTGAAAGGTGGCACGCTCAAGGCTCAGCCGGATCGACTGACCGTCGTCGAGCGAAACCGAGAAGGGTGCCTTGTCATGATCCGAGAGAGCTTCCTTGCATCGACGGGCCTCCTGGAGCAGCCGGCGCCAGTGCACCGGCTCGAGCGTGCCCGCATCCATGCCGGCCTGCTCGAGCGCCCAGCGGGCGATCTCGCGATCGAAATCGTCCCCGCCCAGCGCGCTGTCCCCGCCGGTGGCCACGACCTCGAACACGCCGCGGGTCAGTCTCAGAATGGAGATGTCGAAGGTACCGCCGCCCAGATCGTAGACGGCATAGACGCCTTCCCGGCCGCTGTCGAGGCCGTAGGCCAGCGCCGCGGCGGTGGGTTCGTTGATCAGCCGAAGGACTTCGAGACCGGCCAGACGCGCCGCGTCCTTCGTGGCCTGACGCTGCGCATCGTCGAAGTACGCGGGCACCGTAATCACGGCACCCTCGATCTCGCCGCCGAGGGCTTCTCGCGCGCGATCGTGCAGCACCCGGAGGATCTCGGCGGAAACCTCCACGGGCGAGACGTCACCGCTGTCGGTGACGATACGCACCATTCCCTCGCCGTCACGATAGCGATACGCATCGCTCGTCAGCGCGGCCTCCGCGGCGGAACGGCCCATGAAACGCTTCACCGACACGATGGTATTCAGAGGGTCCGTGGCCGCTTTGGCACGCGCGGCCTCACCCACCTGTGGCGCGCCGTCGCGGCGGTAGCGCACCACGGACGGAACGAGCACCTCGCCGGATTCGTCGGGCAGCACCTCGGCCGTGCCCGACCGGACCGTGGCCACGAGCGAATGCGTCGTGCCCAGGTCGATTCCAACGGCGAGCCGTCTTGCGTGGGGTTCCGGCGACAGGCCGGGTTCCGAGATCTGCAACAGGGCCACGGTCAGCCTGCCTCCTGAATCTGCTTGCGTGCGCGGGCGAGTTCGTCCGCGAAACGCTCCATGAACATCCACCGACGCACGGCCTCGGCGGCCGAGCCGTAATCAGCCGGCGCCGTCAGACGTGCGCGCACGGTCTCGTGAACCATCTTCCGTTCGACCGTCAGTTCGTCCACCAGCCGGTCCACGGCGGAGACGTCCGGCGCCTGGCGCGCCTCGTCCAGGGTCTCTCGCCAACGCATCTGCTGCATCAGGAATTCGGGATCCATGGCGGTGTTGCTCTCCGCCGCCACCTCCACGCCGTGCAGTTCACACAGATAACGCGCCCGCGAGAGCGGGTCGCGCAGCACCGTGAGAGCCTCGTTGGCACGCGCCGCCATCTGCGCGGCCACCCGGCGCTGCGCCTGAGGGGCACTCGCGAAACGGTCGGGGTGCACCCGGTC
>JAUIAI010000629.1 GCA_030425615.1 Gammaproteobacteria bacterium | reverse complement strand
ATCGCGTGCTGATGACCGGCTCTCACCCCGAGTACCACACCCGGCAGATGCTGGACGCCATCCAGGCATTTCGCGATCGCGGCGGTCGTCTCGTCTACCTTGGCGGCAACGGCTTCTACTGGAAGATCGCGCTCGACCCGAACCGCGAGGGCGTCATCGAGATCCGCCGCGCCGAAGGGGGAATCCGCGCCTGGGCCGCCGAACCCGGTGAGTACTACAACCAGTTCGACGGCGAGTATGGTGGATTGTGGCGCCGTAACGGCCGCCCGCCACAGCGGCTGGCCGGCGTGGGCTTCACGGCCCAGGGCAACTTCCTGGGCTCCTACTACCGACGCCGCCCGGAAGCCGACGATCCACGCGCGTCCTGGATCTTCGAGGGCGTCACGGGCGAGATCATCGGTGACCACGGGCTGTCCGGGCACGGCGCCGCCGGCTTCGAGCTCGACCGCGCCGACCATGCGCTGGGGACGCCGCAGCATGCACTGGTCCTCGCGCGATCCGAGAACCATCCACCGGAAGCACCGTGGATCCTGGTGCCCGAAGAGATGCTCACGCATCTGCTGACCGTGCCACGTGTTCCCGCGCGCGAGCTGATCCACGCCGACATGACCTTCTTCGAGACAGCCGGCGGGGGCGCTGTGTTCTCGACGGGCTCGATCACGTTCTGCGGAAGCCTGATGACCAACGGCTTCGACAACGACTGCTCGCGCATCCTGGACAACGTCGTGCGGCGGTTCTCCGACGAAACCGCTTTCGAGCCGCCGACCGCCTGAGACCCACCGGCCGGCCGCACACCCGGGCGCCAGCCCCAGCGGCCCCGGGCATCTGGACGGACGCTTCCAACACGGCCGTCAACGCCTGCGTCCCTCGAGTCCGGAGGCCAGTCCCTCGGACGCCTCCGGAATCCGCATCTCGAAGGTCTCGGTCACCACCGTGTAGTCGTAGTATCCCAGCCGCGCGATGGGCTTGATCTTCGGAATGGACAGGCGGCCGTCCGGCGTCAGGACGTCGTCGCTGACATGGATGCGCACCACCTCGCCGTAGACGACGTCCACCCAGGTGTCGCTGCTCGCTCCGCGCAGACGGTGCGTGCTCAGGTAGCGGCACTCGAAATGGGCGGGACTCTCGGCCACACGGGGAACCGGTGCGTCGATGCAGGCCGCCTTGGTGACACCGGCGCGCAGGAATTCGTCCTCGTCGGGCGGCAGTTCCATGGCAGAGATGTTCACCGCTTCGCGCAGATCCCAGGTCGCCATGTTCCAGACGAACCAGCCGGTGTCCTCGGCGTTGACCACCGTGTCCTTGCGCGCGCCGGAGGCGCGGTGGTTCGCGGCGAACATCACCATGGGCGGATCGAACGTGAGGTTCTGCCACTGGCTGTACGGAGCGAGGTTGTCCACCCCGTCGCGGCTGGTGGTGGAAAGCCACCCGATGGGCCGGGGTACGGTGCACGCCTTGAACGGGCTGTACGGCAGTGGGCAGGGTTCGGTCTGCGGCGCGTAGTTCATCTTTGTCTCTCTCGTGATCGATCGTTGGCGCCCTTGAATGGACTCCCGGACTATATCCCCGGCAGGCTACGGCGAGACGATCGAAGGCTGTCGGCAGACAACTGCGGTAACCTCTTGCGCCTCCGACCCTGCGGCCACACGTCATGAAAACAGTCATGCTGCGCGAGATCGCCCATTGCCGCTCCGGCGAGAAGGGCCACGGCGCCAACATTTCGGTGATCGCCTACGACGAATCGGACTACGAACTGCTCGAGCGCGAAGTCACGGTCGAGGCCGTTCATGCACTGTTCGGCCCGATCACCCGGGGGGCCATCACCCGTTTCGCGGTGCCGCGCATCGGCGCTCTGAACTTCGTGCTCGACAACGTGCTGGAGGGAGGCCGCTCGCGCACGCTGGCATTCGAGGAGTCCGGCAAGGCCCTGTCGTCACTGATGCTGCGCCTGCCCGTTTCCGTTCCAGACGACTTCGAAGGCATTCGCGAACGGCGGGCCGCCGGCAAGACCGGCCGTTCCCTGCCGGAGGCCACTGCGCGAACATCCGACGGCGAGAAGCGTGTCAGGATCGGCGCGGCCACGGGCTGGTCACGCGACCGCTTCGAACCGGCGCTGGAGCTGGTGCTGCACGGCGAACTCGACTATCTCGGATTCGATTCGATGTCCGAAGTGACGATGAGCGCGGCCCAGGCCGCGCGCATCCGGCAACCGGATCAGCCACCCTACGATCCACTGCTGGAGACGCGGCTCGCCCCGCTGCTTGCCCCCGCACGCGAACGGGGCGTGCGCATCGTCACGAATCAGGGGTGGCTGGACCCGGATGCGGCGGCCCGGCGAATCGTCGCGCTCGCCCGTGAACAAGGCCTGCGCGACTTCAGGGTCGCCGCCGTCAGCGGTGGCATCCTGACCGAACGCATTGCCGACATGGGGCTGTCGTTCGTCGAGACCGGCAACCCGGTCGCCTCGCGTCGGGAGGCCATCGTCTCGGCCGAGACCTACCTGGGCGCGGCCGGCATTGCCGAAGCGCTGGCGGGCGGTGCGGACGTCGTCGTCACCACCCGCGTGGCCGACGGCTGCGTCTACCTCGGTCCGCTCGCGTACGAGTTCGGCTGGGCGTTCGACGACTGGAACGCCCTGGCCCGGGGCATGATCGTCGGGCATCTCATGGAATGCGGATGCCAGGTGACTGGCGGTTACTTCGCGGACCCCGGCTACAAGGACGTGCCCGACCTGCATCGCGTGGGAAACCCGATCTGCACGGTCACACCGACCCGGACCTTCATCGGCAAGCTTCCGGGCACGGGCGGCCTCGTCTCCCCCGCCACCTGCAAGGAGCAGTTGCTCTACGAGGTCCAGGATCCGTCGGCGTATCTGCTGCCCGACGTGGTGGCGGACCTCACCCGCGTGTCGTTCAGACAGCATGCCCAGGACGAGGTCGAGGTCCTGATCGACGACGCCGGGCGACCGACCACCGATCCCACGATGCTGGTCGACGAGCGCA
>JAUIAI010000628.1 GCA_030425615.1 Gammaproteobacteria bacterium | reverse complement strand
GACCCGGCACGAACAGGAACGGCACGCCGCCGGCGCGCAGGAGGTCGGCGAGCCCGAACGTGATCTCATGACCGAGATGAACGTCCAGCACCGCGCAGTCAGGCAACCCCGCCTCCAGACGGCAAATGGCCTGCTCAAGGCTTCCAACAGGCTTCGACACTTTCGCTCCCATACGCTTCAGCGCTCTTTCGAGGTTCGCGGCATGCAGGGCGTCGTCTTCGGCGATCAACACACTTCTGTCTCCAAGCGCCGTCCGATGGACGACTTCGCCAGAGGGACCTCCTTCGGCGGGTCCGGGCCACAGAGCGGCGACATGTCGCGCGGGCAGCTCGATGCGGACTACGCGCCCCCCGGCGGCCGGGTGCACCGACAAGTCGCCCCCCAGACCGACACGTACGGCCCGTTCGATGATCGCGGCACCGGATCCGCCCGGTTCGATTCGACCCTCGCTTTCGGCGCCCCCCTCGCGCCAGAGCACGACAATGCCCGAATCACCGAGACTCTTGATCTCCACCGCGGGTGCACGGGGCGCATCGCCCGAAGTCACCGCGCATCCGGCATCGCGGACGAGTTCGTGGACCACCATCGTCATCGTCGCCAGGGCATCACCGTTGAGCTCGACATCCACACCCGACACGACAACGCGCTCCCCGTTCACGACTCCGACCGCGGCCACCTCCGCTCGAATCATGTCCGCCAACGACCCGACCCTGGCGTCGCTGTCGGCAAGCTGTTCGTAGGCGCCGGCGAGAATATCCACTCTTGCCTCGAGAGCGGATTCAGCGTGCCGCTCAGCCGAGGGATCCGGCATGAAGGGGGTCAGCATCTCGCGGATCAGCGCGAGGACATCCCGTTTCCGGCAGTCCAGCGCGGCGTCCAGCAGGGTCTGCCGGGCCTCATGCTCGCTCGCCAGAGCCGCCGTCTCCTGCGGATCAGTCTCCAGGGCTTCCAGTGCGGCGAACCGGAGTCCCGCGGCCAGCCACCGCTGTCGCTCGGTCCACGGGGCGACGCCGGGCCCGTGGTCGCGGGCCGGAGGGTCATCGCGCCTCGACGCGGATCTGAAGAACACCAGGAAACGGTCGGAGGTCGGTGCCAGAGGAACCATGCACACACCCGCCGCCCGCATGCCGAGGCCACCGAACGGAGAATGCCCGGGCCGGGGATTGAGCACGAAGGAGATCTCCGTCGGCGCCGATCCGGTCAATCGGTCCGCGAGCTCATCGAGCGCCGAATCGGCCGGCGTCTCTCCGAGCACCTGACGCTCGTCGCGGTGCAGGACCGCGAGCCCGGTGGCTCCCATCAACGTCAGCAGTTCGCGACCCTCGCGGCGGATCGCTTCGTCGAACGAGCGCCCACGGGCCATCTGAGCCGACAATCGTGCGCGCCACTGACCGACCGAGCGTCCGACCTCGCATCGGGCGCCCCGTTGAATCGACTCCACCTGGATCGCGGCGACCTCGGCGACGAGTTCACAAAGCGCGCACGCGCGACGAGAGGGAACGGACGGCGAGCGATCGTGGCAGGTCACCAGACCCCAGAGCCTGTTCTCGACCACGAGCGACAGCGACATCGAGGCATCGGGAAGCGCATCCGACGGGCGCCGGCCCTCGAAGGCGCGCGAGTGGGCGCTGACCTGGCGGGAGCCGTCCTCACCGAATCCGTAGAGGGTCACGAGATCGAAGCCCGTGATCGAGCGGATCATGCGCACGGCCATCGAGGCGACTTGATCCACATTGCGGCAGGCGCGCAAGCGCCGGATGACCGAGATGATCGCTGCCTGCGCGCAGGTGTCGCCGCGGCCTCCCGAAACGGGCACCCGCCAGCCGCGGCGTGCGCTCAAGGGAGCACGCCGCGCGTGCGCCGGACCGGAAGAATCTGGAAAGGCCGGGGTCGTTCGTTCATATCGCCCTGCTGGCATCGAGATCAACAGGGGACGAACCCGGAATCCGAGCGCATATCCGGATTCCGCGTGATGGGGACGACGACGCGGCGGCCTTGATCCTGCCGCCGGCAACGCCCCATCGTTCTCCCTGCTCCGACAGGGATGCTACTCAGCAAGCGGCGGCTTGACGCTTACCCAGATTAAGAGCGCGCGGCGCAGGCAAGGTCGATGGATGCCATCAGCCGGTCGAAGCTCACCGGCTTGACCAGGTGTTCGTCGATACCGGCCTCACGACTGGCCTGTATGTCGGAAGGGCGCCCGAACCCGCTGAGCGCAACCAGCGCAAGACCGGCCGTGTCGGCGTCGCGCCGCAACAGCCGGGCCAGTTCGAGACCACTGATATCCGGCAGCCCGATGTCCAGGAGGACGACGTCCGGCCGGGACTCCGCCGCCCGCGAAAGCGCCGCGCCCGCGGTCTCGACGCGCTCCACCTCGTGACCGTGCGCCTCGAGCAGGATCGCCAGACTCTCGGCGGCATCCTGGTCGTCATCCACGACCAGGATGCGTCGCAGCGTGACGCCGGCCGACCGGGTCACGGCCGGGCCGGCGCTCCCGGCCGCGTGGCCACCGTCGTCAGACATGCGCAGCGGCATCCGGATCTCGAAGGTCGCGCCCTGATCCTTGCCGGGGCTCGAAGCCTCGACGGTGCCGCCCTGCGCCTCCACGAGCTGCCGCACCAGAAAGAGCCCGAGGCCGAGACCGCTACCCTCGCCGACGCGGCCACTGCCACCGCGAACGAACTTCTGAAAGAGACCTTCGATGTCGATGGCATCCAGCCCGCGACCCTGATCCTCTATGGTGAGCCGCGCCTCGTCCCCCACCGTGTCCACCGTGAGTTCGACCCGCCCGCCCGGCGGCGAGAACTTGCAGGCGTTGTCCAGGAGATTGCCGATGGCCTGTGAGAGGCGGACGAGATCGCCGTCGACGTGGACGTGCTCCCGGGCCAACCGCTTCACGACGTGAATGTGCTGGCGGTCGAAGCGCGGTCTTACATTGTCGATGGCCAGATTGATGGCGTCCACGAGGTCGATCCGTTCGAGCGACAGGCAGACCACACCGCG
>JAUIAI010000627.1 GCA_030425615.1 Gammaproteobacteria bacterium | reverse complement strand
CGGACGCCCGCGCATACCGTATCCAGCTCTCGGAGGATCGGAGTTTCGCCTCTCCGTTGCTCGAGCGCCGGGTGGGCGACAGTTCCCTCACCGTCGATCTGCGCGCGCTGACGCGCTGGCCCGGCCGTTGGTGGTGGCGGGTGGCGGGTATCGGCCAGGACGGTGAGCCGGGGCCTTTCTCGGAGCCCGGAAGCCTTCGCTGGCAGACCACTGCACCCGCCTTGAGCGCCGAGGTGGATCTCGACATCCCGGTCGTGCGCTGGCAGCCGCTCGAGCGGTCAGTCAGAACGATGCTGCGCGTGGAACCCCGCAGCACGGGCGCCACGCCGCTGCGCGAGTACGAGGTCAGCGGCGGCGAGTATCGGATCGAGGGTCTCGCGCCGGGCCGGTACGAAGCGACGCTGAGACTGGTCTATCCGAACGGGGTGCGCTCGGAACCGGGCGAAGCCGCCGGATTCAGGATCCCGCTGCTGCTGCGCGACGGTTCGGGCCGACCGGTCGGCTCGTCGGCGGGCCCGATCCGACTGCCCGAATCCTGACGGCGCGGTGGCGCTCAGCCGCTCCACTGCCCGGGCCTCGGAACCGCCGGCCGGTCCGTCCGCCCGCGCCGGGGCCCGCCGCACCCCGCGCCTGATCCTCGAATGGCTCGTCCTGACCTTCCTCGTCGGCGCGCTGTCGGTGTGGCTGGGGCAGGGCCCGCGCGATTCCGTGGCGGGCCGCTTCGTACGCCTGGACGCGGCGATCTACGATCAGATCAACCGGTGGCGGGTCGTGCCCTGGCCACGGAACGCGACGCTCGTCGAGATCGACGAGGTGTCGCTCGCGCGCATCGGACGCTGGCCATGGCCGCGCGCCATCCATGCCGCCCTGATCGAATCGCTGACAGAGGCCGGCGCCCGCGTCATCGGCCTCGACATCCTGCTGGCCGAAGACGCGATCGACGACGAAATGCTGGTCGCGGCCCTGGCGACGGCGCCGACCACCGTTCTCGCCGTGGCCAGCGAGATGGACCGCGAGCAGCGCGAGTGGCCGATCTACCCGGTGGTCACGGTGGACGGCGTCACCCGTCTGGGACACGTCCACTTCGGGTTCGATCTCGACGGCATCGTGCGCGGGTTGCACCTCGTCGAGAACGGCGTGCCGGCGTTCTCGCTGGCGCTGTTCGAGCACGGTGGCGGCACCTCCACGCAACGGACGGTCGCGGAGGCGCTGGCCGAGGTCAGAGGCCGTCCCCCGGACGCCCGTCCGCGCGCCGGCCACGACGGGCGCTTCGTGCTGCTGCCCCGGCTCGATCCGCGGGGTGAACGCGTTTCGTACGCCGACCTGCTCACCGGTGAAGTCCCGGTCACCCGCCTGCGGGGCAGGACCGTGGTCATCGGCACGACCTCGGCGGGCATGCGAGACGCCTACAGCAACGGCCTGATCGAAGGCTTGTCCCTGGCGCCGGGAGCCCTTCTGCACGTGGCCGCCCTCGGCGCGATCGAACAGTCGGTGCTCGCCACCCGGATCGCCCCCTCGGCCCAGGCCGGGATCGCCCTGCTGATCGTCCTGGGGACGATGGCCACGCTCTATCGCAGCCGCCCGCGCGCGGCGCTGGTGGCGGTCAGTCTGGCGATGCTCGCCAGCCTCGCCCTGTCGGCGGCGCTGCTGCAGAACCGGATCTGGCTGCCGCCCGGCGGCATCCTGCTGGCCCTGCTGGTCGCCTACCCGCTCTGGAGCTGGCGGCGCCTCGAGACGCTGGTCGCCGCGCTGGGACGTCAGATCGCGGCCATGGGCGACCTGCCCGACGCATTGCGCGCGGCATCGCGCGGCAACCTGCTGCGTGCCCGCCTGCGGGCCGAGGACCCGCCGCCCGGCGGTCGCCCGTGGTATTCGCCTCCCGCAGAGCCGATCAGCGAGGCCGTCGCCGCCCTGCAGCTCAGCGCCGCCTCGGCCGCGACCCTGCGCGAACTGCTGGCGACCGGGCTCGAGCGGCTGCCCCACGGGGCGCTGATCGTGGCTGCGGACGGCGATGTCCTGATCCGCAACCGACGCGCCCGCGAGGCCTTCGCCGAACTCGATACGACGCCGGCGGATGGTCTCCGGTGGCTGGCCCGCACCTTCGGTGTCGCCGAACAGGCTCTGCTCGACGGCGGGGAACTGAAGGGCGTCGAGTGCCAGGACCGCCACGGACGCGACTGGCTGCTCGACGCCAGTGTCGTCCACCCCAGCGGCCTGCCGGCGCTCTGGCTGATCCAGTTCTCGGACGTCACGGCGCTGCGCGCCCTGCAGCGGCAGCGCGAAGACATGCTGCGCTTCCTGTCACACGACCTGCGCTCACCCCAGGTCTCAATACTCGCGGCGATCGGCGACCTGTCTCCCGGGGACCGGACCGAAGCGCTCATCCAGATCGAGGCCCTGGCGCGCCGTTCGCTCGAACTCGCGGACGGCTTCGTGCAGTGGACCTCCGCCGAGCACAAGATGCTGGAGCCGGAATCCGCGGACCTCGTCGAACTGGTCACGCAGGCCGTCGAGAGCTGCTGGGCCGACGCGCGTCGCGTGGGTCTGACACCGCGCTTCGAACTGCCCGACCAGGCCGCGGTCCGCGTCGACGCCAATCTGGTCCGCCGGGCGGTGGTCAATCTGGTGGAGAACGCGATCAAGTACGGAAGCGCAGGGCAGGAACTGCTGGCAGCGGTCGAGGCCGAGGGCGAGACCTGGCGGGTCACGATCGCCGACCGGGGAGACGGCCTGCCACCGGGCGATCCGGACGAGCTGTTCACACCCTATTCGCGCGGTTCGCGGCGCGCTCAGGGCCCGGGCTCCGGGCTCGGTCTGGCGTTCGTGCGACTGGTCGCCCGGCGCCATGGTGGACAGGCACGCGCCCGCAGCCGGCCCGGAGGGGGCGCGTGTTTCGATCTCCTGCTGCCGGCCGACCGCCCGGAGCACTAGGGCCTCCGGGGGGGCGTGCTCGCGGTGCAGGACGGATTCCCTGTCCGAGATGCCGTTCGACCCGTAAAATCAATGTCGC
>JAUIAI010000626.1 GCA_030425615.1 Gammaproteobacteria bacterium | reverse complement strand
CCGATTCTCGTCCACCACCTCGCCGTGCTCGGCATCGCCTTCCGGGCCGAGCGCGCGGTGCTGGCGCGCGCGATGCCGAGGGTCGCCGGCATCGGTCTGGCACTGGCGGTGCTCTCGGGCTTGCTGCTCTGGTCGGCACGTGCGCACGAGTACGCGCTTCATCCTGTCTTCCAGACCAAGATGGCGATCCTCCTCCTGGCGCTGTTGAATATCGGTTTCGTACGGCGTTTCGCGCCGAAGTCCGGTGCCGCGGACTCGGCCGTCGTGCGTACGGGCGCCGTAGTATCCGGCGTGGCCTGGCTCGGCGTGCTCGTCGCCGGGCGGCTGATCGGGTACCGGTGAGCATCCCGTTTCCCGTGCGTTCGTCCGGCGGACAGCGATGAGCGCAGTGCCGGTCGCGCAATCGCCGTCGCGGGTTCTGGTGCTCGGTGCCAGTGGCGGCATCGGTCGCGCCCTCGCGGCCGAGATCGGCCGGCGTCACCCGGCGGCGCAGGTCGTAGGACTGAGCCGATCGGGCGGCGACTTCGATCTGCTCGACGAAGTCTCGATCGCGCGCGCGGCATCGAGCCTGGGTGACCGGCCCATCGACTGGATCATCAATGCCACCGGCGTTCTGTCTGCGGACGACAGCGGCCCCGAGAAGTCCCTGCGTGCGGTCGATCCGGATCGGATGCTGCGGCTGCTGGCCATCGACGCCGTGGGCCCGGCGCTCTGCTGCAAGCACTTCGGGCCGTTGCTCGCACGTGAATCGCCGACCGTCTTCGCGCATCTCAGCGCACGTGTCGGATCCATCGGTGATAACCGGCTCGGCGGTTGGATCGGCTATCGGAGCGCGAAAGCCGCGCTGAACCAGATCGTGCGGACCGCTTCGATCGAGCTCGCACGCCGCCACCGCGGACTCGCGATGGTCGCGCTGCATCCCGGGACGGTGGAGACCGGTCTGAGCCGTCCGTTCCTTGCGCAAAGGCCCCGGCAGTCGCCGGACGAGGCCGCCCGGAACCTCGTCGACGTGCTGGAGGCGCTGACCCCCGCCGACAACGGCAGGTTTCTCGCCTGGGACGGTCGTCCGATCCCCTGGTAGACCGCGTCAGTCGTCCGCCAGGGAGCAGGCCCAGGTTCCGATCTCGCGCAGTTGCCGGGCGCGCTCGCCGCCCATCTCGTCGATGTCGAATTCGATCCAGCGCCGCAACGGAGGGAGTCGCTCCGGCCGGCGCGCGAGCATGCGGAACGCCGTGGTTCCGCAGTCGTGCCAAACTAGATATTCCTGCGGGGGCAGGCGGTGCTGCACGGTCTGGCGCAGTCTGAAGCGCCGGATCGGCTGGCCTTTCTCCGAGAAGGCCCGCACGTCGTTGGCGCACCATGCAGAGGCCGTTCGCGCGGCGCCTACACAGTGCACGACCGGCCCGGGTTGCCCCTCGGTTGGTCCTTGTGCGGTCGCGGACGGACTGGCGGCAGCCGCCAGGCAGGCCACGATGGCCAGCGCCGGCGAGGGTTTCGGGGTGGAGTTCGTCATGGCGGGCTCCCACCGATGTAGAGATGTCGACCATTGTCATGACCCGCGTCGGCGCGGTCATCGGCAGGTTTGTGGATCCGCACACGCGCATCACGCGAATGCGTCGGGCCGCGGGCGCCAACGGAAGGACGGAACGGTTTCATTGGATCCGAAGCAGAACGATGCCCGCATCGCCGGACTGGCTCTGGCGACGATGGTGGCGCTCTACGTCGGGTCCGGGGTGGTCGACGACTGGCCGCGATGGCCCGCCGGCGTCGCGGCGTGGGTCGCGGCGCTCCTGCTCGCGCGTCGGTTGGGGCGCGCGCAGGCCTGGCAGGTGGGAACGCTGGTCTCGGTCGGCGGCATCGGCCTGCTGGTGGCGGTGCTCGAGGGCGGGTCTCCGCCCTGGGCGGATCTCCTGCACGCCAACGCGGGCCTGCTGACGATGATCGCCGCGGTGAGCTTCCTGCGCCTGGTGGCTCTGCCTGAAGATCGCGAGGGCGCCGAGCCACCGCGCGGCCCGGTCGCGTTCCGGCGCACGATGCTCGGCGTGGCGGTGTTCGGCGCCTTCATCAATATCTCGGCGCCGATCCTCATCGGCGAGTACCTCTCACGCCGTCACCGGCTGACCCGTTTCGAAGCCCGGTCCCTGACGCGCGTCTTCTCCGGTTGCCCCGCCTGGTCCCCGTTCTTCGGCGGCATGGCCGTGGTTCTCACGCTGGTACAGGGAATGCACCTGCCCGTGGTCATGGCGGTGGGCTTGCCGTTCGCGGTGATCGGATACTGGGTCGTGGTAGGCAGTACGCTCTGGCGCGAACGCGACGACGTCGAGCGCTTCGAGGGCTATCCGATGTCGGTCTCCGGCCTGAGAGTGCCCGCGATCCTTGCGTTGTGCGTGACGCTGGGCTACCTGTTCCTCGACGTCGCCGTGCTGGTGGTGATCGCCGTGTCCGCGATCACCGTCACCAGCGGTATCCTCGTCTGGCGACACGGCCTGAACGGCGCGCGCCGCCGCTTCACGGGTCATGTGCAGTTCGGGCTGCCCGGCATGGCCGGCGAACTGTTCCTCTTTCTCGCCGCCGGGGTCCTCGCGGTCGGGCTGCGCGCGGCGATCACCGCGGCCGACTTCGCGCTGCCGCTTCACGGTTTCGGCGCGACCGAGGCCTCGGTTCTGCTGCTGGGCATGATCCTGGTTTCGGCGATGGGCGCTCACCCCGTGATCTTCATCGTGGTGGTGACACCGTTGCTGCTGCCGCTCGCGCCCGAACCCAACCTGCTGGCCGTGACCTATCTCTTCGGCTGGAGTCTGGGGACCTGCGCGAGTCCGCTGTCGGGCACCCACCTGATCTTCCAGGGCCGCTTCGGCATTCCGAGCCTTCAGGGCGCCATGGGCAACTGGCCGTTCGTGGGGGTGATGGCGATCGTCGGCGTCGCGATGCTTCACGGTCTGCAGGCCTGGCTCGGACCCTGATGGGCGGTTTCGCCCGCCCGACGGTTCAAGGGGCGATCAACGGCGGTTCCGGGGCGCT
>JAUIAI010000625.1 GCA_030425615.1 Gammaproteobacteria bacterium | reverse complement strand
TCATCGACCCGCTGCCCGAGCAGAGCGACTCGGCCGCCATCGTGCGGGCGATTCTGGCCATGTCGCACAGTCTGGGGATGGATGTCGTGGCCGAGGGCGTCGAACGTGTCGAGCAGCTGGCCTTCCTGCGCGAAGCCGGCTGCGACGTGTTCCAGGGGTTTCTGCGCAGCAAGCCCGTGCCGGCCGACACGTTCTTCGAAATGGTGACGAAGGAACGGACAGCGCCCGACCCGGCTGCAACGGCGCCGCCCCGTCATGCCGTGCCGGCCGGGCAGATCGTCTGACAGCCGCCGGTCGCGCCACCCCGGAGGCGGCGCGGCCATCGCCGGACGTTCAGGGCGTCGTCACGGCCTGATCAGCGTGAAGGCCCCGTCTTCCGCCGCATCCCCGAAGTCCACCCGCGGCCCGCTCTGCGTGGCGCCGTCGAAGCGGGTGTCGATCACGGTGACGCCGGTCAGCGCGCCGTCGGACCGGTGCAGCGTGCAGGTCTTGCGCCCGTTGCCGTTGTCCGGGGTTTCCACCCTGACCTCCCAGCACATCCGGAAGCCGAACGACTCGGTCACCAGCACGCCCGGGATCAGGTTCACGTAGAACACGTGACTCTGGTTGCCGAGCTGGTTGGGGAAGTTGCTCGCCGACCGCAGCGCATTGGCCGCATTGCCGTCGGAGCGCCATCCGGCCAGGACGCGGTCGAGCCGGATCCGGTCCTGGTCGCCCACGTTCAGTGTGTCGGCATCGATGAAGTACTGCGCATTGTTGCCATCGAAGCGGAACGAGTCCGGCAGGGGGAAACCGGTGGACGAGCCGTCGGGGAACAGTGCGTCCAGGAACTCCAGCCGCAACGTGGTGCGACCGCCGCCGAAGCCGAAGCTTCCGCTGGCCGCCGTGCGCGGACTGTTCACGCCCGGCTGGCCACCGGGCAGGAAGAACCGGCTGTCGAGCACGAACCGCCCGGAGCCGAGTTCACGGCTGAAGAACTCGCTCCGGTAGCCGGCCGGGAAGAAGCTGTCCTTGCTCGCCGAGCCGCCCGCCGCGAAGGTTGCCAGCGAGGAACGGACGGCCTCGCGCAACTGCCAGCCCTCGATGTAGGCGAACTGCTGATCGAGCGGACAGTTCTTGCTGCCCGATCCGAGATCGCAGATCAGATCCGAAAGGATGTTGCGCTGGGCCCCGACGGTCGCCTTGTCGGCGCTGCGCCCCTGCGCCGACAGATACTTCAGACCGCCGAGCCGGATGCCCCTCGGGTTGGAACCGGCGATCAGGAAATCCAGGTGCTCGACCGCCGACAGCCGCCAGAGCCGGCCGACGTCCTCGTTGAGCGTCACCTGCGCGGCGGGGCCGACGTCCACCGGCACCGGCAGGCGCGCCTGACCGTCCGAACCGGCTCCGATGAAGCCCCCCGCGCCCGCGGCGCCGAAGTTCAACAGAGCATCCCGCTCGTCCCAGGCATAGGCGACGCCGGCCTTGCAGTCGATGGCCTGTTCCGCGCCGATCCAGCAGATGTCGGCGCCCCCGGGGAGCGCGATTTCGATGATGCTGTTCAGCGGCCGCTGCCGGTCGCGGCCAGGTCCCGCCTCGATGGCGGAGTTCTCGGCGGCCGCGTAGGCCTGGTCGGCGTTGAGCCAGAACACGCGGCCCTCGCTCGTCAGGGCGTAGACGCCGGTCCGTGAATCCGCGTTGATCTGGATGACCACGCCCGGCACGTTCAGCGTGACGCCGGGGGCGTCCTGCCCCTCGAGCCAGACGAGCACACGGCCCTCCCGGGTCAGGCCGTACAGGCGGCGCGGCCCGGTCCAGGGCTGGACGACCCCGGTGGGCGCAGGCCCGTAGGCCGGATCGTGGCCGGGCGGCGCGAACTTGTCGAACACCACGGCCTGGAGCCGCGCGGGAGCGTCCTGGCGCAGGACGCGGGCGCCGCCCCAGCGCTCCAGGAACGGGCGGCGGTTGCCGCTGGCATCGTTCCAGGACGCGTTCGGGAAGATCGCCTCGAGCCCGCCGTCCGACTTCACGAACTGGATCACCGGCGGCGGCGAGGACGGGTCACGCGAATAGACCCGGGCGGCCGGCGTGGTGGTGAAGTTGAGGATCCGCAGATCGTCGGCGCCGCCCTGGAACACACGGAAGTTCAGCGTCTCCACGGCACTGCGCAGCGCCGCCCGGCCTTCGGCCACCGATTCCGACCCCGTGATCCGGTAGATCACGGCCGGATCGAAGTAATAGAGGTTGCGGCGATCCTGCGTGAGCGCCACCACCTCGCCCATGGAGCCGACCTTCACTTCCACGAAGGTGCGGCCGAAACGGCCACTGACGTCGTGCTCGAAGAGCTCTTCGACATAGTTGCGGTCGTTGCCCACCTGACCGCTCATGCGGCGCTCGATCTTGAGGCGCCCCCCCGAATCCAGGGTGACGGTCTGGCCGAGATCCGTGCGTCTGAGGACCTCGCTCGAACCGCCGCCGACCTGCGAGCTGTAGGTCTCGAACGCGGACAGGCCGAAATGCGCCACCTCGATGGCGTCTTCCGCCGAGGTCTGGGCCAGCGACTGCGTCCCGGCCCGCTCGGCCGTCCGACCGGTACCGATGGTCTTGGCGCGCCAGAGCGTCTCGTACGTGTAGGCCGGCGAGCCGGTGGGCGCGACCGGCCCGTTCGCGCCCACCATGTCGAGCCGCCCGTCGGCGAGGTCCTCCGCCCACTGGCGCGCGGCGATCACCGCGGACGGCGACTTGTTGTCGTCGCCCAGTTGTTCGTTGCGCGGCAGAAAGGTGTCGGCGACCAGCCCGAATCCCGCGTTGACGGCGCCGGACACGCCGCGCGCGTCGCTGTCGAGCGTGCCCGCCTCGGTGCCCTGGCGGTCGTCGATCAGGACCGGGAGCTGCGTGATCTTGAACTTGCCGTCGCCCCGGGCGCTCTCCGGGCGGTAGGCCGCCGGAAGCTGGTCGGCCAGCACGCCGGCGACCAGTGCGTTGGCTGCCTCGATCTCCTCGGGCTGCGCCTTGGTGAGTACGGACGCGCCACCCAGCGCC
>JAUIAI010000624.1 GCA_030425615.1 Gammaproteobacteria bacterium | reverse complement strand
CGACGTCCGCGCCCTGGACGGCGATGTCGAGATCGAGCTCCCGCCCGAGGACGATGTGTTCGAGCTGCCCGGCCTGTTCGGCGACTGATCGATCCGAGGGTCAGCCCGCTGCCGGCTCCTCGCCGAGCAGGTAGCGCGGGCCGTCGCCCGTGTCGGCAGCGACGTCGTCAGGGTTGTACATCTGACACGTGTCGAGGCTGAGGCAGCCGCATCCGATGCAGCCGTCGAGCTTCTCGCGCATCTGCTCGAGCAGTGCGATGCGCTCGTCGAGCATCGGCCGCCAGGTCGCGGCGAGGTCGGCCCAGTCGTCCCGGGTCGGCGTCCGGCTGTCGGGCAGGCTGGCGAGCGCGTCGCGGATCTCGCCGAGCGCGAAGCGTACGGCGAACTGGCGCTGATCCACACGGAAGAACATGGTCGACGCCACGAGGAGCAGAACCACGATGACGACGGCGATCGGAAAGACTCGGTTCATGGGATGCTGTCAGTTCAACGGGAGAGTTGGCGCTCACGGCTTCGCCGCAGTGCCTCGGGATCCCGGCCTCGGGACAGGGAGTCGGCGAAATCGGCAGCCGTGCTGGCCGCGGCCGCGGCCGCCCGGCTGGCGGATTGCCGGGCGTCGTCAGTTGCCCCGGCCCCGCCCAGGATGTTGTCCAGCGGCAGGTACAGCAGGTTGTTGCCCGCTCCGGTATCGAGGACGAGCTTGCTGCTGCTCCCAAGAACCTGTTGCATGGTCTCGAGATAGAGACGGTCCCGGGTGACCTTGGGGGCCTTCTTGTACTCGGCGAGCAGCTGGTCGAAGCGCGCCGCATCACCCTGGGCGGCGGCGACGGCGGCAGCTCGGTAACCCTCCGCCTCCTGCAGGATGCGGGCGGCCGCACCACGCGCGCGCGGGATCACATCATTGGCGTAGGCCTGACCCTCGTTGATCAGGCGCTCCCTGTCCTGGGCCGCCTTGTTGGCGTCCTCGAACGCCTCCTGAACCTGCTCGGGCGGCTGCACCTGCTGGATGGTGACGTCGATGATGGTGACGCCGGAACGATAGCGGTCCAGGATCTGCTGCACGAGCGAACTCGCGCGGCGCGCGACATCCTCTTTCTCTTCGAAGAGGACCTGGTCGATTCCCGTGCGCCCGACGATCTCGCGCATCGCGGCCTCACCAGCCTGACGCACGATCTCTTCCGGTACGGTCATACGGTTCTCGAACAGGAAGTCCGCCGGCTGGCTGATTCGGTACTGCATGGCGAACTGCATGTCGACGATGCTCTGATCCAGCGTGAGCATCAGCGACTCCCGCAGGTTCTTGCGACGAACCTCGTTGCGGTAGCCCACCTCGACGGTGCGCAGCTGCTGGGTGTTGACCAGCTCGTGCGACTCGATGGGATACGGGAAGCGCCAGTTCACCCCGGCCTGGTCGATCTGCTTGGTGAACTGCCCGAAGCGAAGCACCACCGACGACTGGCCTTCCTGGATGATGTAGAAGCCGCTTCCGAGCCAGAGAAGCAACGCGACCAGCAGAAGCACGCCGAGGCCGAGGCCCGCACCGCGCATGGACGGACCACCGGCACCCGGTTCAGGCGGCCCTTGTCGGCCGCCCCGGCCGAACATGCCGTTGAGCCTGCGATTTAGATCACGCCAGAGTTCGTCCAGATCGGGAGGGCCGTCACCCTGCGGACCGTTGGGACGCTGGTTGTTGTCGCCGCCACCCTGCTGGTTGCGGCCCCACCCCGGATCATTGAGATTGGGAAAGATATTGGCGAGCTTGCGCATCGTGTCCTGATTGCGGCTTCGGTTTCACGACGGGCGTCTGGAGCCGTTGTTCCTAATGCCAGACGTCGTCGGTATCGTCATGCCTGAGGGGAAGATCTTCTGCCGCGCGAGGGTCACCCAGGCCGGAAACGGAGGTGTCCCGAACCGCCCGGGCCGAGACCACCTGCTCCGCGATCAGGTCGCGCAACGCCTGCACGCCCGACCCGCTCAGGGCGCTCACGGGCAACTGTGCGATGCTATCACAGGGGTCCTGGCCAATCCCCCGCATCTCGGCGGGTACGCGCGTGGCCGGCGCCATGCCGGGGTCGAGCAGATCGCACTTGTTGAAGACCTCGATCACCGGGATGTGATCGGCCCCGATCTCGTGCAGAACCCCCTTGACCTGGTCGATCTGGCCGGTGCGGTCCGGAGCGGATGCATCGATGACATGCAGGAGGAGATCTGCCTGCGCGGTCTCCTCGAGCGTGGCCTTGAAGGCGTCCACCAGCGCGTGCGGAAGGTCACGCACGAAACCCACCGTGTCCGACAGCACGATCTCGACGCCCGGTGCGAGCGTGACCCGGCGGCTGAGCGTATCGAGCGTGGCGAAGAGCTGGTCGGCCGAGAGCGTGTCCGCGCCGCTCAACCGGTTGAAGAGCGTGGACTTGCCGGCGTTCGTGTAGCCGACCAGCGAAACCCGGAACACCCCTGCCCGCTCACGACCCCGTCGACGGTTGGCGCGCTGCCGCCTGACCTGCTCCAGTTCGGAGCGCAGGCGCTTGACGCGAGCGCGCAGCATCCTGCGGTCCAGTTCGACCTGTTTCTCACCAGGGCCACCCCGCGCGCCGATACCGCCGCGCTGACGCTCGAGGTGGGTCCAGCCGCGAACCAGTCGCGCGCTCAGATGTTCGAGACGCGCAAGTTCGACCTGCAGCTTGCCCTCACGGCTCTGCGCACGGCGCGAGAAGATTTCGAGGATGAGTTCGGTGCGATCGAGGACGGGCAGATCCCATTCACGACCAAGGTTGCGCTGCTGGATGGGACCCAGCGGATTGTCGAAGATCACCGCGTCGACCGGCGCATCGCGCATCGACTCGGCGATGCGCTCGCACGCACCGCGGCCGATGTAGAGAGCGGCATCGGGACGCGAGCGCCGCAGCGCGTGTCGGCCGACGACGTCGAAGCCGGCCGAACCGGCAAGCGCTTCGAGCTCGCTCAGCGCGGATTCGTCATAAGGCCTGCCGGCCTGACCGACTCCGACCAGGAGACAGCGGGGAC
>JAUIAI010000623.1 GCA_030425615.1 Gammaproteobacteria bacterium | reverse complement strand
CCCATCGTTACCGCGACGCTGGTCGGGGTGCCCGCCTATCTGAACGGCTACGCTGCCCTTCCGCTGGTTGGAGGGCTGCTCGAACAGGGCATGGCGCCCGGGGCCGGAATGGCCTTCCTCGTGGCCGGTGGCGTGACCTCGATCCCCGCGGCGATGGCGGTCTGGGCGCTGGCCCGTCCTCCCGTCTTCCTGCTCTATCTTGCGCTTTCGCTGACCGGCGCCTTCGCATCGGGGCTTCTGTTCCAGTTCTGGCAGATGCTGTGATGCCATGACCGATGCGGCGATGACCGGACAGGCGCGACGGTGGCCGGTCATCTCCGCCCTCGGCGTGGTTATGATCTTCACATGGGGCAGCACATACTACCTCTTGACCGTCCTCGCCGCACCCATCGCGAGGGATACGGGGTGGAGCCTCGGCTCGATCACCGGCGCGCTGTCAGTGGGATTGCTGGTCGCGGGCCTCGTTTCGCCGCTTGTCGGGAGAGCGATTGCGCGTCATGGCGGGCGGCCTGTCCTCGCCGCTGGGTGCGCGCTGATCGCGGCCGGCCTGCTGGTCATCGTGGGCGCGACGCATCTGTGGATGTTCTGGGCAGGATGGCTTCTGCTGGGCCTCGGGATGGCGGCGGGCCTCTACGATCCAGCCTTCGCGTCTCTGGGGCGTCTCTACGGCCGGGAGGCGCGCAGCGCGATCACCGCGCTCACGCTCTGGGGCGGCTTCGCGAGCACAGTCTGCTGGCCGCTTTCCACTCTCATGCTCGAAGTCTGGGGCTGGCGAGGTGTCGCCGCGGCCTATGCCGTCATCCACCTCTTCGGGACCATGCCGCTGGTTCTGTGGGCCGTTCCTGCCCCTTCGGCTCAAATCGAAAGGCGGTCGTTCGATGAGCCGGACGCGCCGCGGCTCGCAGGGCGTGAGGCGATCGTCTTCGGACTGATGGCGGCAATGCTCGTCCTGAACGGGCTCATCGTCGTCAATGTCTCGACATGGCTCTTCACCTTTCTACAGGCGCAGGGCCTCACCCTGTCTGCCGCTGTCGATCTGGGCGCGCTCATCGGTCCGGCTCAGGTCGGGGCGCGTGTTCTGGAGATGGCAGGCCGTGGACGACACCACCCGATCTGGACACTCGCCATCTCGACCTTCGCCATCGCGGCCGGAATACTGCTCCTGGCGGCAGACTGTGGCGTCGCGGGAGTGGCGCTGGTTCTCTACGGAGGCGGCAACGGCCTGTTCTCGATCGCGAGGGGCGCGCTCCCGCTCGCTGTGTTCGGCGCGGAACGCTATCCCGCTCTCATGGGAAGCCTCGCACGCCCGTCGCTCATTGCGCAGGCCGCAGCGCCTGTCCTTGGAGCATGGGTCATCGCCGGAGCCGGGCCTCAGGCAACGCTCTGGATCCTCTCGGCATTGGCGCTCGCGAATGCCGGTTTCCTCGCTCTTCTCTGGCGCAGCATTCGTGCCTGAGCGCGGGCTCCCTGCACATCGGGCTTTCCCGTCCGTGGCAATACTGGATTGCCTCACATCGGCTCCGGTCGCTAACATACCGACAGGGCGGCACTTTTCGATGGACAGGAGGCGATTCCTCACCGGAGCGGGTACATGCGCGGCAATCGGATTGCCGAGCCTGGTTCGGGCCGCACAGACATTCCGCCTCGGACTGACCCCGGTCTTTCTGGACAATGATGCCGTCGTCATCGAGCGCCTGAGGTCAGCATTCTCCGAAGCGATGGGCGAGCCAGTCGATCTGATCCAGCGACGGACGTACCAGGAGATCACTGCGACCATTCTGGACGGATCGGTAGATGCCGCCTGGATCTGCGGCTATCCCTTTCTCCAGCATCGCGACAGTCTTTCGCTGCTCGGCGTTCCGGTCTGGCGCGGACGTCCCCTCTACCAGTCCTATCTGATCGTACGGGAGAATGACGCGGCGCAGGGGCTGGAAGACCTCCGGGGAGATGTTCATGCTTTCTCCGATCCCGACAGCAATTCCGGCTACCTCGTCACCGCGTCCGATCTCGCGCGCACGGGCGAGACCCCGGAGCGTTTCTTCTCGCGGTCGATCTTCACGTATGGTCACCGCAACGTCGTTCGCGCGGTCGCAGGCGGACTGACCCGCTCGGGAAGCGTGGACGGCTACGTCTGGGAAACCCTCGCCAATGTCGAACCGTCCCTGACGGCGGGGACGAGGATCGTGAGTAAGTCCGAATGGCTCGGTTTTCCGCCCTTCGCGGCGCGGGCGGATCGCGCGTCAGATCCCACGATCCAGCGGTTTGGAGAGGCACTGCGGAGCCTCGACGATACTCCGACCGGACGTGACGCACTGCAGCTCCTGTTTCTCGACCGGATCGACGAAGGCGATCCAAGCCTGTTCGACGGCATAGCCGAACGGATGGCTGAACTTTCAGGACGCTGAGCTCATGTTGGCCCGTGTCGGAACATGGCCAATCACGATACGGGTCGCCGTCGCCACGGCCGTTCTTATGGTGCTGCTTGGATTGGCGGCATCGCAGCAGGTCCTCTCCACCCTCAGCAGGCTTCAGGACGCGCGGCTTCAGGAATATGCGCGGCTTCATGTCGAGGGTCTTGCCGTAGCCCTCGGCCCCTTCGCGCTGCATAAGGACGTCCGGGAAGTCTACGACACGCTCGACAGGGCACGTGCCAACGCGTCGGGCGAGAGGATCCTGTTCACGGTGGTTGCGGATGACAGGGGGCGGGTTCTTGCCGCCACCGATCCCGCACGGGCCCCTGTGGATTCAGAAGTTGCCGTCTTTGCTCAGGATGCAGTCCCCGTAGGCGAAGTGACCGCCTCGAACGGCCTCTCGGTCGTGCGGGTGATGGCGTCCCTGTCGGTGCAAGGCCGGGACGTCGGACAGATCGTGACGGAACTCGATGTCAGCGACCTCGTCGCGCAACGCCGAAACGCAACGCTCGCTCTTCTGGCGGGCAATGCCGTGGCCACCTTGATCCTCGTGCTTGCTGGATATTTCGTCATGGCGCGGATGCTGAAGCCGGTCGAACTGCTGGCGCATCACA
>JAUIAI010000622.1 GCA_030425615.1 Gammaproteobacteria bacterium | reverse complement strand
GGTGCGATTAGGCGTGTGTCGTACGGGTGTCCCGCTCGGGCTGCCAGGACCCGCCGCCGAGCGCCGAATCCTCGAACTCGTCGTCTATCGTGCGGCCGCCTTCGACGTCCGTATCGTCGAAAAGAAAATCGTCTTCGTCGTATTCCTCGTCGTCGACCTCCTCGCGGCGCCGACGCAGGCGGAGCACGATCATCACGATCACCAGCGCGATCGCGATACCTGCCGCAAACGTCCAGAAGCCCTCGGGCAGATTGAACCCTCCCAGCAGCGGCGAGTCGCTACCGGCATCGGCGGGAACGTCGGCGGCGACGGGGATCACTCCGCTCACCACCTCGGCCGACTCGCTACGGAGCTTCTCCACCGCACCCCGGGTAGCGTCGACGGCACCGGTGACCTCCGCCCCTGCACCTGCTACGGCCCCCCCGAGCGTTCCGGCCGCACCGGCCTGCGACGCGGCCGCCGGTGCGGCTCCGGGCGCCGGGCCGACCGACTGGGAGGTCTGTCCGATCGCGGACTCGCCGAGACGCGCCTGAGCCTCCGAGATCTGGATGTCCTTGAGCTGGATGAGCGTCTCGAGTTGCTCGACCTGCTTGGTCAGATCCTCGATGCGCGATTGCGCCTCCGCCATCGCCATCGCATAGGCGGTGTCGCGCTCGCGGGCCAGCGCCGGGTCGTTCTCGTCGACCCCGACTTCGAGTTGATCGCCCGCCGCGCTGCGTGCCCCCGCGGTCCCGTCCGAAGCGGCCGAGCGCCCTTGTGCGGACGGAGCGTCCGGCGCGGCATCCGGGCGCGCTACGGGCACCAGTCTGGAGTTCTCGAGGAAGGCGTTCACGGCCCCGGCCGGGTCGTAGCGCAACTCGGTCCGCTCCGGAACGATGAGCCGCGCCCCGGCGCGCAGGCTATCCACGTTACCCCCGAAGGCCTCCGGGTTCTTCTCGTAGATGCCCATCATGAGCTGATGGCGGGTGACTTCGGGAAGCGCGATCCGTTCGGCGATCAGCCACAGCGAATCGCCGTCCCGCACCACGACCTCCCTGCCCGCGGCACCGGCGGCACCGGTCGGCAACTCGGTCCCGGATCTCGTCGCCGCAACCGGTGACGCCCGCTCCGCAGCGCCGCCGGCCTGCTCGGGCGCCGCGGCGGCGGGCCCGGCAGCGGCAGGTCCCGCGTCTCCCGCGACCGGCCCTGCTCCCGCGGGCGGCATCGGACGAGCCGGCTCGATCGGGGCCGAATCCGCCCGGGGCCCGGTGGTATCGACCTGCGACGTCACCACGGGTCGCTCGGGCGCGGCCACAGGCGTCGACGCCGCGACGGTCGGGGCGCCGGCCGTACTGGTCACGGCACCGTTCGTAAGTGAGGGATCACGAACCTCGCCACGCGCGGCGACGGCATCGGACAGCTGGTACCGGCGACGGAAGGAGCCGTCGTGCCAGTACAGCGCGAGGAGTACCTCGCGCACGTTCACGGCCGAACCGGACATTACGAGCTGGACGACGCGCGTCCCATCCCGCCGCGTGATCACGTCCGCGCGGATCGCGTCTTCGCCGACGGCCGGAACCATGCCGAGCACCTTGCCCACGGCCGGCGCGTCACGCGACGAGCCCGGCTGCTCCTGGATCGGGATCTGGTAGACCGTACCGGAGGCGCCCGAGGCGACGCGCTCGGCGCCCCCGAGGCGCATCGTGTAGCCGCCACCGTCGGGATCCAGTTCCAGCGTGCCATCGTCGGCGCGGACCGACGCCGACGCCAGGGCCATGGTCAGTACGGCGGCGAGCAGCGGCAGCCAGGCCAGCATTGCGCTCAACCGTGAGTCGTGAAGGGGTCGTCGCGCCGATTCGCGCATGGTCGCTCCATCATGGCAGTGGGTTGCGTGACAGCATCCCGTTGCGGCGGGCGTGCACAAGGCGGATCACCCGTAGCAGACGTGGAACCGACCGGCGCATCGCCAGAACGGCGATGCGGGCGGCCCACGGGCATCAGTCCTTGTTTCTTTCGTATCAATGGCCTTCGAAGGCCAGTATAGCCAAGCACGACCCCCGATCGTTGTTCCGAACCAGCAGACTGCGGTGTCCTCGCAACGCCTTGACCCGCGTTCGATGCGGTTGACCCTGGCGCATCGCCACCGCGGGATCAATAGGCGTCGGCGCGCTCCAGCAAGGCCCGCGCCGCGGGCAGCGAGAGGTTCGTCAGTTCGGCCAGTTCTCGCAGGTCATCGAGAATCCCCGGATGGCTCCAGCCCCGTTCGGAATGTTCGGCGAAGCGCACCGCGATGCTCGCAATGCGCGCACTTCGCCCTTCGCCGGCCCCCATGGCCTGCGTGAGCGCGGAAGGCAGCTGCCAGCGCCGCATCAGGCGTGTCGCGATCTCCATCAGCGAACAACCGAGCACCTCGCGCTGCGTGATCGCGGCATCGGCCGTCGCGCTCCGTCTTGCGCGGGCGAGACGGTCGCCCGTCGTGCGATCGACGATCCAGATGAGCATCTCGCAGACATCGTGGATCAGCGCCGCCTCGTAGACGAGCGACGCGTCGGGATCCTGACACTCACTGGCCAGTGTCAGACCGATGCGCCCGGCGTGACGTGCCCGCCGACAGAGATGGCGCAGTCGCTGCCGAGCCGCCCTGTCCCCCGCGATCGAATCCTCGAGCAGCGGCGTGTCGTCCACCAGCGCGCGAAACGCGTTCAGGCCCATGACCAGGATCGACGCACAGACCGTTTCAGGCGCTGTCACCATCCGCTCCGGCCGCGACGCGTTCACGTGCGACAGGACCCGCAATGTCATCAGCGGATCGCGTAGAACGATCTGCGTGAGCATGTTGGCATCCACGCGCTCCGGCTGCTGCCAGGCAGCCTCGATCGCCTTCCGGGTGCTGCGCAGCATCGGCGGAGTGATGCCGGACAGCCGCGCCGCCCAGGCGTCTGCCGAATCGTGTGTGTTCATTCGGATCTCATTCTCGACGGGCGCCGCGAGCCCGCCGGCACCGCGAAACACCGGCTCAGGGGAGACGCCTTCATCAGCGATATCG
>JAUIAI010000621.1 GCA_030425615.1 Gammaproteobacteria bacterium | reverse complement strand
ATACTTGGCCGCCTCGTAGAACTTCATGAAGTAGTCGTTCCACGGACCCACCCACTCGGTGGCGTCGATGGCGCCCGAGACCAGGTTCTCGTAGATCTGGCCGCCCGGCAGCGACACCGGCGAGGCGCCGAGCTTGGCCATGACGTCGCCCCCCAGGCCCGGGATCCGCATCTTCAGACCCTTGAGGTCGTCGGCGGTCTGGATCTCCTTGTTGAACCAACCGCCCATCTGCGTGCCCGTGGCACCGCAGGTAATGGCCTTGAGCCCGAACTCGCCGGACAGCTCGTCCCAGAGCGCCTGCCCGCCCATGAACTTGATCCAGGCGTTCCACTCCACGGTGGTCATGCCGAACGGCACCGCGGTGAAGTAGGCGAAGGCGGGATGCTTGCCCTTCCAGTAATAGTCGGCGGCGATGTAGGCCTGGGCATTGCCCGAGGCGACCTCGTCGAAGACGTCGAATGCACCGACCCGTTCGCCCGCGGCGAAATACTGGGTCGTCAGGCGGCCCTCGGACAATTCATTGATACGCGCGCACAATCTTTGTGCACTGATGCCCAGGCCCGGGAAGTCGCGCGGCCACGTGGAGACGACGACGATCTCTTTCGTGCCCTGGCTGATGGCGGGTGCGGCGATCGTTGCCGCCGTGGCGCCGGCGCCTGTCGCGACTGCGGATTTCAGGAATTTTCGGCGTTCCATGAGTCCCCCTCTTCGGATCGGTTGGAAACGCGGCCGCGCAGCCGGAACCGGTCGCGGTCGACGCCGGGGCAAGTGTAGCGGAACTGTTACGCCGTGACGCTGGACAAATGGCACTGACCGACGTGGCGGGCCTGGCTCACGGCCGCCCGTTCAACGGGCGGCGAGGCGATCGAGTGCCGCCCTCGCGGCGTCCGCCACCCTTGCGGGTGCGGTGCCTCCGAAATGGTCCCGTGCCGCCACCGACCCTTCGAGTGTGAGCACCTCGAAGACGTCGGCCTCGATACGGCTGTCGAATGCCGTCAGGACATCGAGGGGCAGTTCGGCCAGGTCGACCCCCCGGTCGGAGGCCTCCCGAACGGCGCGGGCCACCGTTTCGTGGGCGGCGCGAAACGGCAGACCCCGGCGAACCAGGTAATCGGCGAGATCCGTGGCCGTGGAGAAGCCCTGAAGCGCGGCGGCACGCATTCGCTCGGGGCGGGGCGCGATACCCGGGATCAGGTCGGTGAAGATGCGCAGCGTCTCGAGCAGGGTCCGGGCCGTGTCGAAAAGCGGTTCCTTGTCTTCCTGATTGTCCTTGTTGTAGGCGAGCGGCTGACCTTTCATCAGCGTGGTCAGGGTCACGAGCGCGCCGATCACGCGGCCCGTCTTGCCACGGGCGAGTTCGGGAACGTCCGGGTTCTTCTTCTGCGGCATGATCGACGAGCCCGTGCAGAAGCGGTCGGCCATGTCGATGAAACCCATCGCCGGAGACATCCAGAGCACGAGCTCCTCGGACAGCCGCGAAACGTGGATCATGACCAGGCTCGCCGCGGCGCAGAACTCGATCGCGAAGTCACGGTCCGAGACCGCGTCCAGCGAGTTCGCCGCGATTGCCTCGAATCCCAGTGCGTCGGCAACGCGCTGCCGATCGATGGGAAAGGTCGTGCCGGCCAGCGCCGCCGCGCCCAACGGCAGCCGGTTCACCCGGCGCCGGGCGTCCGCGAGCCGCTCGGCATCGCGCGCGAACATCTCGACATACGCCAGAAGGTGATGGCCGAACGTGACCGGTTGAGCGACCTGGAGATGCGTGAACCCCGGCATGATCGTGCCGGCATGCTCGAGCGCCAGCGTGGCCAGCGATGTCTGGAGGGCGGTGAGCTGGTCGATCGCGTTGTCGATGGTTCCACGTAGCCAGAGCCGGATGTCCGTTGCGACCTGGTCGTTACGGGACCGGCCGGTGTGCAGCCGCTTGCCTGCATCACCCACCAAAGCGGTCAGCCGCGCTTCGATGTTCAGGTGCACGTCCTCGAGATCGAGCGACCAATCGAAGGTTCCGCCCTCGATCTCCTGCCGGATCTGCGTCAGGCCGCGTTCGATGTCCGAGAGATCACGCGCGTCGATGATGCCCGCCGCTTCCAGCATGCGCGCATGGGCGAGCGAACCCTGGATGTCGACCTCGGCAAGCGCACGATCGAAGTCCACCGAGGCGGTATAGCGCTTGACCAGCTCGTCCATGGGTTCGGAGAACAGGCCGGACCATCCGGCGCTTTTGTTGGCGAGCTGGTCTGACATGGCAATTTGTGTATGGATGACAACAGCTTGGACGCGAATTTATAGCCAGCACATTATATCCGTGGCTATTCTCGCAACATAAAGGCCGGCGCGTGCCGGTCGAAAGGATTTCAAGACTGATGCAGACAGCGAGTTCGGCCTTGCCCGGACAGAGCGCGTCCGAGCCGAAAACGCCCGGAGTCAGCGCTGCCGAGCCCCGTGCCCGCCGCCAGACGGACGGCGCGGCGCTGCCGTTGCTGCCCGATTGCTGCAATCTCGGGACCATTCTACGGGTCCTGATCGTGCTCAATGTCGCCGTCGGTCTCGTGAGCCTGGTGGCGGCACCTTCGCTGAGCGCGGGTGTCGCGTTGTTCGGCCGTGCCGCCCTGATGGCGAACCCCGCCGCGCTCGTCAGCCTCGCGGCCCTCTGCCCGCTGCGGAAGTGGGTCAACGGCCTGGGGCGTCCATGGCAATGGGCCACCGGCATCGGCATTCCGATGCTCGCGACCGTCGCGACCGGAATCGCCTTCACGCTCATCTTCCCGGACGAACCTCCCGCGCAGGGGCTGGCCGCCTGGCTGGTGGTTCGTGCGCTCCTCGCCGGGGTCCTGGCGATCGGGCTCATCGAGTGGCTGTACCTGCGCAATCTGTCGATGCAGCCCGCACAGGCCGAGGGCCGGCTGCAGGCACTGCAGGCGCGTATCCGCCCGCATTTCCTGTTCAACAGCCTGAACACGGTTCTCGGTCTTATGCGCTCTGACGCCCGTCAGGCCGAGCGCACCCTCGAGAATCTAGCGGAT
>JAUIAI010000620.1 GCA_030425615.1 Gammaproteobacteria bacterium | reverse complement strand
CGCCCACGAGCCGCGGGGTGAGCACGAAGCTCTCAAGAGCCTGGGCGAAACCGTAGATGATCGCCACCGAGATGATCGCCCTGACCGGCCCGAGCATCAGCATTCCGTCGACCAGCGCGAACACCAGACTGATGGCGAAACCCACGTAGGGTATGGCCATCAGCAGACCGCTGAGGATGCCGATGGGGGCCCAGAGGTGGTATCCGGCGATCCAGAGGCCGACCGAGAAATAGGCCGCCATGATGAGCAGCACCTTGATCTGACCGCGCAGGTACTGGCCCAGGAGCGTGTCGACCTCCTGAACCAGATTCAGCGCGTCCGTCTTCCATCGCAGCGGGATCAGGACGCGCAGTTCCTCAAGCATGTGGTCCCAGTCCACCAGCAGGAAGAAGGCGACGACCGGCACCAGCAGCAGCATCGAGATGATTTCGAGTGCCGCGCCCCAGCCGCTGCGGGCATAGGTGAAGATCTTCGCCGCGATGTCGTCGCCGATGTCCGAGAAGTTCGCGGTCAGCCAGCCGCGCACGGAGCTCAGATCCAGGGAGATCTCGACACCGGTCGTCTCCTTGACCCATGGCAGGAACTGCTGGGTGATCGTGCCGATCAGCCCGGGCAGTCGCTCGCGGATGATGTTGACCTCCTGCTGCACGATGGGCAGAACGATCAACAGGAGGGAGGCCGCGGCCACGAAGGCCAGCGTGACCATGAGCAGCGCACCGAGCGCCCGGGGAACGCGCACGCGGGCCATGGCACGCACGCCCGGCTCCAGCACATAGGCCAGGATGCCCGCCATGATGAACGGTGTCAGAACCGGCCCGAGCATCACCAGCACCAGCACCAGGGCGGTGGCGACGACGGTCCAGATCAGCGTCTGAGTCTGGCGGGGCGTGAGCGGCATCTGGGGGGCGAGGGAGGAGGCCGGCGCGGCACCGGGCAATTGTCGGGCAACCCGACATTGTATGCGCCGGCGCCGGGCCTGGGGCGCCCGGCGCTCCCCCGGGGTGGCGCCGGGTCAAGCCGGTGCACGAGCCGGGCGGGACAATAGAATGAGGTTTTGTCCCGCAAAGGCTCCCGCGCCATGTCCGAATCCCTGAACTATCGCAGTGCCGGCGTCGATATCGACGCCGGTGACGCCCTGGTCGAGCGTATCAAGCCCCTCGCGGCACGGACGCGTCGCCCGGGCGTGCTCGCCGGTATCGGCGGGTTCGGGGCCCTGTTCGAGGTGCCGCAGGGCTATCGGCGGCCGGTGCTCGTGTCGGGGACCGACGGCGTGGGCACCAAGTTGCGCGTGGCCATCGAGTTGGGCCGGCACGATACCGTGGGCATCGATCTCGTCGCGATGAGCGTGAACGACATCATCGTGCAGGGGGCCGAGCCGCTGTACTTCCTCGACTACTTCGCGTGCGGCAGGCTCGATGTCGACGTCGCCGCCGCCGTCGTCGGCGGGATCGCCGCCGGGTGCGAACAGGCGGGCTGTGCGCTCATCGGCGGAGAGACGGCGGAGATGCCGGGCATGTATCCGCCCGGCGACTACGATCTCGCGGGTTTCGCGGTCGGCGTCGTGGAGCGCGACGAGATCATCGACGGGCGTTCGATCGCCGTGGGCGACCGGCTGCTCGGCCTGGCCTCGAGCGGCGCGCATTCGAACGGCTATTCCCTGATCCGGCGCATCGTCGAGCGAAGCCGCGGCGGCCTGTCGCCCGCGCAGCTGGCGTTCGAACTGGACGGTCGCCCGTTCACGGACCTTCTCATGGCGCCCACCCGCATCTATGCACGTTCGCTGGCGGCCGCGCGCGCTGCCGGAGGGTTCAAGGCGGCAGCGCACATCACCGGCGGCGGCCTGCTCGAGAACCTGCCGAGGGTGCTGCCCGACGGGGTGCGTGCGCGCGTGGACACGACGGCCTGGCCGCGGCCGCCATTGTTCGCCTGGCTGCAGCAAGAGGGCGCCGTCGACGAGGCCGAGATGCTTCGGGTCTTCAACTGCGGCATCGGCATGGTGCTGGTCGTGGCGCCTGAGCGGGTCGCAGACGTGTCCGGAGCCTTGCGCGAGGCGGGCGAGACCGTGCACGAGATCGGCGGGATCGAGGCCGCGCAGCAGGGCACTGCGCGGGTCGTTCTCGGCTGAGCGCCGGTGAGTCTGTCGGAGAGGCGATTGCGGGTGGCGTTCTGGCTGAGTGCGGTCCGGGCAGGGCGGACTGGTGGGATGGTTCTGCCCACTGTCGTGCTCGCGCTCGTGCTCGCGTCGGCCGGCTGCGCGTCCGTCGACGCAGGCGACGGCGTCGGAGCGGGTGGGCCGGCCGACGGCGAAACGGCGGCTGACTCAGGTGCCCGGACCGTCGCCGGCGCGGCCTCCGATTCCGGTGCCCGGCCTGCAGCCGGCGCGGCTTCCGACGGCGAATCGCCCGGCGCTCCGGACGTGGGCCGCCCCTCGGACGCGACGGGCGCGACACCCGCTCCGGGAAAGAAGGCGAATCAGAATTACGCCTTCGAGATCGAGGCCCCGAAAGCGCTGGCGCAGGAGATCCGCGAGAAGACCTTCGTCGGACGCTGGCAGCGGCGCGATGACTACGACCCGGTACAGTTCGAGGGGCTGGTGGCGCGGCTTCGCGACGAGGTGGAGGCGATTCTTCGTTCGCGCGGTTACTACGACGGTCGTATCCGGATCTTCAGTGATCCCGGAGCCCGTGTGATCAGTCTGGCCGTGCGGGCCGGCGCCCGCACCACGGTCAACCAGGTCGAGATCGCGCTCACCCGCGAGGGCGAACCCGATGAGAAACTGACCGAGTTCGTCCGTCGCGCCTGGGCGCTGCCCGCGGGCAGCTTCTTCGAATCCGGCACCTGGCAGTCTGGCAAGCGAGCGGTCATCGAGGCGCTGAACGCCCGCGGATTCCTGCGGGCCCGTCTGGTCGACAGCGCTGCCCGCGTGGATCCCGCGCTGACGGCCGCGTCGTTGCGGCTGACGATCGAGATCGGGCCGCGCATCGGGTTCGGCGAGCTGAAGATCGAAGGGCTCGAGCGCTACGATCGCCGC
>JAUIAI010000619.1 GCA_030425615.1 Gammaproteobacteria bacterium | reverse complement strand
ATAGCAAACGACCTCGCCGAAATCCTCGACGATGACCCGGAAGACCTGTCGCGGCCTTTCGAGCTGCTGCTCACTCAGAAAGAGGTCGCCGCCGAGATTGGTGTGACCGACCGTCGCGTAAGGCAGTTGGAAGACGAGGGCGGAATCACGTTCCGCCTGCCGGATGGCAACTACCCAGCGGCTGCGGTCCGGTACTACGGGCTCACCCGAGAGATGAGGATGCGGGATCGCACTCGAATCTGCCGGGTCGGCGATTGGCTTACGCAGGGAGTGTGCGACGAGATCCGCGCGGAGATATGGCACCTGGCGGGCGCGACCCGGCCCGAGGACCGAATCTATCGCCCGCCCGAGCGCATCAGGGAAACCGTCGGCCTGGCCGAACGCCTGGCGGCCGTGGATTCGCCGCAAGCGGCCCGCGAGTGGCTGGTGGCCTACGCGTTGACCCTCGCCCGTGGGTGGCAGTCGCCGGTTCACAAAGACGACGCGATGATTTGAGCGGGCACCATGACCGCACCAGCCGATCCCACCGACTTGGCTCTCGCCGCTGCCGCTGGCCGGTTCGATGACCCGGCGGTGCGTGCATGGGTCCAGCGCTCGATGGCGCGGTGGATTGCGGGCGAAGGTGAGCCCAACGACCGCGACCGGATGCGAAAGGCATTCGGCTTGCCAGGCCCCGTCGGGCTTGCGCGCCTGCGTCGTGATTACTGGCTGCATGAAGCGGCTCGGCACGTCGATGGCGCATCGGCATGGGGAAGGGCGGTGGCGCTGGCCGGCGAACTCGACCGCTATGAGCGACGCGGCGTGCTGCGCCGTGACCGCGATGCCGGTGGCCCGCCTGACGGCTGCTCGCGGCTACGCGCGGCGCTTTGGCACGCCCATCAGGCTGGCGCCGACATGCCGGCATCAGCGAAGCAACTCGCGCGCATTTTGGACATGGGGCGGCATTGCGATGTCCAACGGGTTGCGCCGACACTGGAACCTGATGAATACGACACCGACCCCGAGCATGGCAAAGACCAAAACGATTGACTTCAGCGCAATGGCGAGCGCCGTACAGGCCGCCCGGGCTGAGATTTCCCGCCTCGATGGCGAGATCGAGAAGCTGGCGCAGGCCCGCGACGCAGTGGTGGCTACCGTGCCGCCTCGCGAGGACGTTATCGCCTGGTTGCGCGAAGAAATCGACCGCATGACTGCGCACTATCCTGAGCGGTTCAAGACGCAGTGTCTCGGGCAGATCATGGCCAGGCCGCACGATGCACGGATTCAGCCGTCGTTGCCGACCGGAGTGACGGTCTCGGGTTGGGTTCCGAACTTCGACAGCATCGGCGTGTCCATGATGTTCCTGCTGCGCGAGCCCATGCTCGAGGGTTGCTTGCGCGCTCTGGATTCGCTCGACTGGCCGGCCGAGGTCATGACCCGCGCCGACCGCGCGAAGCGGCTTGCCGAACTCGATGCGCAGATCGCCGAGCGTGAAACCGAGCGCGATGCGCTGCGCGACCAGCTGCGCCAGGCTGCGGCGTTCGAGGTCTGACCATGGTTCCGTTCGATCTTTCCCGACCCTGGGCACTGCCGGCCGACCAGCTCGGCGCACTGCACGAACTCAGCACGGCGGCGCAGTCCGGGCAATGGGCATCGGTGGCGCAGAAATTCCCCGCAGCCGACCCGGACGCCAGGCGCGAGCGCTCGGTCGCCGTGCTGACGGTTACGGGCGTGCTGATGCACCGTCCCGGCCCCGTGGCCCGGTTGCTGGGCGGCGTGGACTCGCGCAAGGCCCGCGACATGATCGGGGCCGCTGCCGCCGATGACGGAATCGAGGCCGTGGCGCTGGTGCTGGATTCACCCGGCGGCGAGGTCACCGGCACGGCGGCCCTGGCCGATGCGGTGCGCACTCTGGCCGAGACCAAGCCGACGACGGCCATCGTGCAGGGCACGTGCGCGAGCGCGGCGCTCTGGGTGGCGAGCCAGGCCGGCCGGATCGTAGCGACCGAGGATTCCGCGCAGGTGGGCTCTATCGGCGTCGTGGCGACGCACGTTGACCGCAGCCAGCGCAATGCTGCGGCCGGCTTCAGCGTTACCCATATCGTCGCCGGCCGTTACAAGGCCGCGACGACCCCACACGCGCCGCTTGGCGAGGATGGACGCGACATGCTGCAAGCGCAGTGCGACGGGCTCTACGGCATGTTCCTGCAGGCCGTGGCGCACGGACGCGGCGTGACCCCGAAGGCGGTGCATGACCGCTGGGGGGACGGGCGGCTATTCCTGGCCGCAGAGGCAGCGCGTACCGGGCTCATCGACGGTATCGAACCGATCGAGGCCGCGATCGAATCACTGGTGAAGGGCGAAGGCCCGCCAATCCGCAAGAAGGGAAGCAACATGCAGACGACCATCACGGGCGGCTATCGTGCCGCCACGACCCCGGCCGAGAAGGCCGAAGCCGCTCGCCGGTTCGCGGCCGAAAGTGGCACGACCTTCGCGAAGGCGTTCGCTACGCTGTTCGAGAAGGGCGCCAAGGATGAGCGCGTCCAGAAGGCCAGCGAATACGCCGTGCGCCACGGCTGCACGTTCGCTGCCGCCTGCATGGCGCTGGGCATCGAGCCCGGGCGTCAGGGCGCCGGTCGGTAGGCTGTACTGAGTTGGTCCGGTCGCCAGGTGGAAGCTCGCCCGCCTGGGGGCCGGCGGTGCCGGGACTTTCCGACCTGGCACCGGCCAATCGGACAGCGAGTACGGGTCGCCCCGAACCGGGGCGGCGAGGCACCTCCGATGCGGCTTCCCTGTTCGGCCGTGACACGGTGCCACCCCCTCCCGCAGGCCGAGGCCGCAACGCGCCGTGTGGTGCGCGTGGCGCACGATCACCTGCGGCAGTGGCGAGCACCCGCCGACCCCCCTGCGGCGCGACCTGGGCGCTCCTAGCGCGGCCGGCGGCAACAATCTGCGTCTGTTCTTCGGCCGGCAGTGTCGCCACGTCAGCCGCGGCCCTCACGGACACTTCGCCGGAATGCACAGCGTCAACCAGTTCAGGGACGCCCATGTCTGTC
>JAUIAI010000618.1 GCA_030425615.1 Gammaproteobacteria bacterium | reverse complement strand
GACCATGCGTTTCGGCGGTCTGACCGCCGTGGACGACATCAGCTTCGAGATGCGCGAGCACGAGATCTTCACGATCATCGGCCCCAACGGTGCGGGCAAGACCACCATCTTCAACATGGTCAGCCTGATCTACCCGCCGACCACCGGTCGCATCGTCTTCCAGGGGAGCGAGATCACCGGGTTGAGTCCACATGCCGTGGCTGCCCTCGGTATCGGCCGGACATTCCAGAACATCGAGCTCTTCGAGCACGCGACCGTTCTGCAGAACCTTCTCATCGGGTGTCACGCGCATGTCCGCGCCAACTTCCTGGCCGAGATGCTGCGACTGCCTTCGGTTCACCGGCAGGAGCTCGCGCTGCGGCGACAGGTCGAGGAGGTGATTGATTTCCTCGAGTTGCAGAGCGTGCGCGACTCCGCGGTCGGCGGGCTTCCCTACGGCGTACGCAAGGTGGTAGAACTCGCGCGTGCATTGTGCACCCGGCCGAAACTGCTCTTGCTCGACGAACCTTCTTCCGGTCTGAATGTCGAGGAGACCGATGACATGGCGTTCTGGATCACCGACATCCGCGACGAACTCGGCATCAGCGTGCTGATGGTGGAGCACGACATGAGCCTCGTGTCGCGCGTCTCCGACCGGGTACTCGCCGTCAGCCAGGGGGCCCGACTGGCGATGGGCACGGCCGCGGAGGTGCAGGCGGACCCTCAGGTCGTATCGGCCTATCTGGGAGACTGACGGATGGCAGACGAACCCAACCGGCTGTCGGGGGACGTGATCCTGCGGCTGTCGAACATCGAGGCCAGCTACGGGCCGGTGCAGGCCATCCGGGGCATCAGCCTGGAAGTGCGCGAGGGTTCCATCGTCACGGTCCTCGGCGCCAATGGCGCCGGCAAGACCACGATCCTGAAGACGATCTCCGGCATCATCGATCCGCAGAAAGGAGGGATCTGGTTCGACGGCGACGAGATCGCCCGCCGGGATCCCGACTGGGTCGTGCGTCGCGGCATCTCGCACGTGCCCGAGGGGCGGGAGGTCTTTCCGATGCTTACGGTCTTGGACAACCTGCTGATGGGTGCGTATACCCGTCGGGACCGGGATGCCGTTCAGGCCGACATCGACCGCATGTGCGGCTATTTCCCGATTCTCGCCGAGCGGCGCCACCAGGAAGCGGGTCAGCTCTCGGGCGGTCAGCAGCAGATGCTCGCCATCGCCCGGGCGTTGATGTCGCGGCCCCGGCTGCTGCTGCTGGACGAACCCAGCCTGGGACTTTCGCCAAAACTGGTCGGCGAGATCTTCGCCATCATCCGGCGGGTCAATGCCGAAGAGGGCACGACCATGCTGCTGGTCGAACAGAATGCGAAGACGGCGCTGGCCACCGCGGATTTCGGCTATGTGCTGGAGGTGGGTCGAATCGTCATGGAAGACACCTGCGAGCGCCTGATGGAAAAGGAAGACATCAAGGAGTTCTATCTCGGTATCAAGGCTGACGCGGTGCGCGGCGAGCGGCGCTGGAAGCGTAAGAAGCAATGGCGATGAGAAAACTCGGCAGAGGGTGGCTGTACGGCACGGACCTCGCGCTGGAGCCGCGCGACGATGGTGCGGCGGGGGGGATGGTCCGCCGCGCGCGTCTCGAAGGGGACACGCTGGCGGCCAAGTTCTGGTCCGCGGTGCGATCCCGTGGCGACAGCGTGGCGCTGCGTCAGAAGGAGTTCGGCATCTGGGAGGAGACGTCCTGGCGCCAGTACGGCGATCAGGTGCGCGACATCTGCGCGGCGCTCTGCGCCGATGGATTCCAGCCCGGTGATTCCGCCGTCATCCTGGCCAACACCCGCCGCGAGTGGTCGTATGCGGACTTCGGCGTACTCAGCGCCGGAGGGGTGTCCGCCGGCGTCTATCCGACCGACGCCCCTAACCAGGTCGAACACGTCGCGGCCGATTGCGGAGCCGTCGTGGCGTTCGTCGAGGACGATGAGCAGCTCGACAAGGTCCTGCAGATCCGCGAGCGGCTGCCGAAGCTGCGCCGCATCGTCGTCTTCGAGATGGACGGTCTTCGGGATCTGGACGATCCCATGGTCACCAGCCTCGAGGCGTTCCGGTCGGCCGGCCGGACATGGGCCCAGGGAAAGGACGACTTCATCGCCGGGCGTATCGCCTCGCGCGGTCCCGACGATCTGGCGATCCTGGTCTACACGTCCGGTACGACGGGCAAACCGAAGGGCGCGATGCTCACGCATCGCAACCTGATCACGGTCATGGAGCACTTCGCGCCCGAACTGGCCATCGACGAGACCGACGAAAAGGTGTCGTTCCTGCCGCTGTGCCACGTGGCCGAGCGCATGATCGGACAGATGCTGCTGCTGGAGGCCGGCGCGCGGGTCAACTATGTGGAGAATCCGGACACGGTGGCCGAGAACTTCCGCGAGATCCAGCCGACGTTCGTGTTCTGCGTGCCCCGGGTGTGGGAGAGGCGACCCGTACCGGTCAGCTCGCCTATGCGGCGGCGATCCGCATCGGCATGCGCGTGGCCGACGCCCGGATCGCCGGACGGTCTCCCGATCCGCTGACCTGGCTGGCATACGGGGTCGCACGTTTCCTGGTGCTGAACAACGTGCGCCGTATGGTGGGCCTGGACAAGGTTCGCTGGTCGCTCACCGGTGCCGCGCCGATCTCGCCCGAGCTCATTCGCTGGTACATGGCGCTCGGCGTGCCCATGTACGAGGGCTGGGGCATGACCGAAACGAGCGGCGCCGGGTCGGTGAACCTGCCGGGGGCGAGCCGCCTGGGAACGATCGGCAAGCCGCAGCCCTATCTGCAGATGCGGCTCTCGGACGAGGGCGAGATCCAGATCCGAGGGCCGAATGTGTTCGGGGGGTATCTGAATCTGCCCGAGAAGACGGCCGAGGCCTTCACCGAGGATGGCTGGTTCCGTACCGGCGACGTGGGCACCGTCGACGCCGACGGGTACTTCCGCATCACGGACCGCCTCAAGGACATCATCATCACCGCGGGCGGCAAGAACATCACGCCGAGCGAGATCGAGAACGAG
>JAUIAI010000617.1 GCA_030425615.1 Gammaproteobacteria bacterium | reverse complement strand
TGCATGAAGAATGCGTTCTGAATTGATGATCGATCGGATATCGAGATGGTTCAGAGCGTTTAGAAAATCACGCCACAGACGGTGGTGGAAACCCTACAATCACTCAACTTCGCGGAAACGTCACATGGGAAAAAGAGAACCGATCGCATTCACCCAGCCCACACGTGTGCTGTTCGTCTGCATGGCGAACATCTGCCGCTCGCCCATGGCCGAGGGCGTCTTCAGGCACATGGTGACCCAGGCCGGTCTCGAGAGCGTGGTCACCGTGGCCTCGGCCGGGACGCACGCGTTCCACGAGGGTGAGCCGCCGGACAGGCGCGCGCAGACGGCGGCCCAGAAGCGGGGATACCGGCTCGACGACCTCCGGGCGACCAAGGTCACCGCCGAAATGCTGGCCGGATTCGACCTGGTGCTGGTCATGGACTGGGACAACCACGCGCTGATGCAGCAGATCGCGCCCAAGGCCGAGCAGCACAAGATCCAGTTGCTGATGCGTTTCGCCAGCGACCATGAATCCGCCATCATTCCGGATCCCTACTACGGGAACCAGGGCGGCTTCGAGATGGTTCTCGACTACATCGAAGATGCCTGCTCGGGCCTGCTGGAAGTGGCCAAGCGCCGGGCAACCCAGGTGGCAGCCGCCTGAGCGGTTCGCTTTCCGCGAAAAGGGGCGCCCTGCGCCCTTTTTTGTTTCGCCGGCAGGGTCCCGACGTGACCAATGGGTCACGAAAAGATTTTATTGGTCATAACGCGATTTCTTCGGTACTCTTGACCTGGACGGGGCAAGGACGAACGGTTGTCCTCACCCGCTTCATGGAAACTCGACTGATTCGGTAGGTCTTTGCTATAGTCGAGTTCATTGGTCAAGATTAACCCGAGGAGCAAGACATGCGTCTCACGACCAAAGGTCGCTTTGCCGTCACGGCGATGATCGACCTCGCAATGCGCGAGCATCAGGGGCCCGTCACGTTGGCGGGCATCAGCGAGCGCCAGAAGATTTCGCTGTCGTACCTCGAGCAGCTGTTCGGCCGGCTTCGCCGTGCCGAGCTCGTGGAAAGCACGCGTGGTCCTGGAGGCGGTTACTCGCTGGCCCGCAGCCCGCGTGACATCACCGTGGCCGACATCATCTTCGCGGTGGACGAACCGCTCGACGCCACGCAGTGCGGCGGGCGTGCCAACTGCGGAGACGAGCAGAACCAGTGCATGACCCACGAACTGTGGAGCACGCTGACCCAGAAGATGGTCGAGTACCTGAGTTCCGTCTCGTTGCACAGCCTGGTGGACGGGCAACGAGACAGTGCGCGCAGCGGAAACGCCCGCGACATCTCGGTGCGCAAGGAACACCGGGCGGCTCTCGAGTTCCCGACTTCCACCCTGCAGCCCATCAAGCTCGAGAAGGGTCGGCTGACCACGATCTGACGGCGGCGCTGCGGGCGGCCGGCAGTTCGGCTGCCGTGGATGCCGTCGTTCCTTCGTTCTCTCTGCTGAAAAACACGTTATGAGTCTTACCCTGCCTGTTTATCTGGACTACTCGGCCACGACGCCGATCGACCCGCGGGTTCTGGAAGCCATGCTTCCGTATCTCAAGGGTGATTTCGGCAACCCGGCCTCGCGGAGCCACTCGTACGGCTGGACGGCGGACAAGGCCGTGGAGCGGGCCCGGGAACAGGTGGCCGGTCTGGTGAACTGCGATCCTCGTGAACTCGTATGGACATCGGGTGCCACGGAGTCGACGAACCTGGCCCTCAAGGGTGCCGCGCATTTCTACAAGGACCGGGGTCGGCATCTGATCACGCTCCGCACCGAGCACAAGGCCACACTGGACACCATGCGCGAACTCGAGCGGCAGGGCTTCGAGGTCACGTACCTGGATGTCGAGGAAAACGGCCTGGTGTCCCTCGAAGCGCTGGAAGCGGCGGTTCGTGAAGACACGATTCTGGTTTCGATCCTGTTGGTGAACAACGAGATCGGGGTCATCCAGGACGTCAAGGCCTTCGGCGAGATGCTCCGTGAGCGCAAGGTGCTGTTCCACGTCGATGCGGCGCAGGCGACCGGCAAGGTCCCCATCGACCTTCAGGACTGGAAGGTCGACCTGATGTCCTTCTGTGCGCACAAGACCTACGGGCCCAAGGGGGTCGGAGCGTTGTACGTCCGGCGCAAGCCCCGTGTCCGTATCGAGGCGCAGATCCACGGCGGCGGGCACGAGCGCGGCATGCGCTCGGGCACATTGCCGACCCACCAGATCGTGGGAATGGGCGAGGCCTTCGAGATCGCCCGGCAGGAGATGGGTACCGAGAACGAGCGTATCCGCATGCTGCGCGACAAGCTCTGGGCAGGCCTTTCCCAGATGGAAGAGGTCTACCTGAACGGTGATTTCGAACGGCGCGTTCCGCACAACCTGAACGTGAGTTTCAACTACGTCGAGGGGGAGTCCCTGATCATGGCGATCAAGGACGTGGCCGTCTCCAGCGGTTCCGCCTGTACTTCCGCGAGTCTGGAGCCGTCATACGTGCTGCGGGCGCTGGGACGCGACGACGAACTCGCCCATAGTTCGATCCGCTTCAGCGTCGGGCGCTTCACGACGGAAGAGGAGATCGACTTCACGGTTTCCCTGCTGCAGAGCAAGGTGGGCAAGTTGCGGGAGATGTCGCCGCTCTGGGAAATGGTGCAGGACGGTATCGATCTGAACACGGTCCAGTGGGCCGCACACTGATCGCCTCGGCGATCGGGAGCAGGGCGGCGGACCCATCTGAACATCGCCGCCTGTAAACGAAGAGGAGTGTTGAATGTCTTACAGCGACAAGGTCATCGATCACTACGAGAATCCGCGCAACGTCGGCTCGTTCGACAAGGCGGATCCCACGGTCGGTACCGGCATGGTCGGTGCGCCGGCCTGTGGCGACGTCATGAAGCTGCAGATCAAGGTCAACGACGCTACCGGCAAGATCGTCGACGCCAAGTTCAAGACCTTTGGCTGCGGCTCGGCGATCGCCTCGTCGTCCCTGGCCACCGAGTGGGTCAAGGGCCGCACGATCGACGAAGCCC
>JAUIAI010000616.1 GCA_030425615.1 Gammaproteobacteria bacterium | reverse complement strand
CACCCCGATTTCCACGTCTCCGACCGGGTGTTCGAGGGCGAGCACAGTCTCGAGGTCCATGTCCCCTTCCTGCAGCAGGTGCTGGGCACCTTCGAGATCGTGCCGATCCTCGTCGGCGAGGACGAACTCGCGGACGAGCTGCTGAACGCCGGGCGCGAGACGCTGGACACCTGCTGGCGCATGCCGCTCGACGCGGCGTACCAGGAACAGCTCAAGTCGCCGTTCGCCGACATGGCGAACGTCGGCGGACGCGATGCCGGGGCCGTCACGGCCGCCTGCTTCCTGGAACGCTACACACGGGTCTACCCGTGGGCGCATCTGGACATCGCCGGTACCGCCTGGCATTCGGGTGCCAAGAAGGGCTCGAGCGCCCGCCCGGTTCCGCTGATCGTGAGTTTCCTAGAGAATCGCGCCCGCTGAGCGGCGGTCCCGGTGACCCGCATCGACTTCCATTTCAACGTGCCGGACAAGCCGGGCTATGCGTGCAGGCTCGTGCGCAAGATCTACCGGACCGGCCTGCGCTGCCAGGTCACGCATGACGACCCGGCGGCGCTGGCCGCGTTCGACGAGCTGCTCTGGACCTTCTCGCGGCGGGACTTCATCCCGCATGTCATGGCGGATGACCCCCTGGCCGCCGATACGCCGGTGATCCTCACCCACGGCAGCGCGGACACCAACCACCTGGACGTGCTGGTGAATCTCGGGTCCGTGGCACCGCCGCACTTCAGCCGGTTCGAACGGCTGGTCGAGATCGTCACCGTTGACGAGCAGGACAGGAAGGCCGCGCGCGCGAGATGGCGGGAGTACCGGGATCGAGGCCATCCGATGACCCGCCACGACCTCGCCGGCGCCTGAGCCCGTCGTGCCTGTCCGTCCCCCGTCCCCCGTGCAGCCGGCCGACCGCCCGCGGGCATGTCGCCGGCCGAACGAATGCCGCGCCCGGCCCGCCTGGAACCGCTGATGACCGATCCCGACACCTCCCCGGACAAACCCGCCCCGGCCCCACCCGCGGACGGCGACGACATCCCGATGCTCACCGAGGTGCTGTCGCCGCCGCCGCGACCGGCCCCTTCCGAACCGCCGATCCTCGACGAAGCGTCCTGGAACCGCATCGCGCTCAAGGTCGAAGCGAACGTGATGCAGAGGATGCTCCGTCATGCGGACCGTCTGGTGGACGGCCCGCTGGTCGAACGACTCGACGAACTCCTCGAACGCGGCGCGCAGCGGCTGGTCGACGATATTCGAAGCACGCTTCGCGAAACCGTTCGCGAGGCGGTGTCCCGCTCGATCGCCGAGGAACTCGGCAAGGCCCGGGCCGAATACAAACGCAACATCTGAACGCGGCCGCCTCCCGGCCGCCCCTCCGAGAACCGACCCTCCGATATGTCCGAGCAGCCCCAATCCCCGGAAAGCGAACCCCTGGCCAAGAGTTTCGAGCCGGCCGAAATCGAGACTCGCTGGTACCCGATCTGGGAGTCCCGCGGCTATTTCAATGCCGGCAACGAAGCCGGCCGCCCGGCCTTCTCCATCCAGCTGCCGCCCCCCAACGTGACCGGCACACTGCACATGGGGCATGCGTTCAATCAGACACTGATGGACACCCTGACCCGCTATCACCGCATGCGGGGAGACAACACGCTCTGGCTGCCCGGCACGGACCACGCCGGCATCGCCACGCAGATCGTGGTCGAACGACAGCTCGAGGGTGAGGGACGGGACCGCCACGATCTCGGGCGGGAGGCCTTCGTCGAGCGGGTCTGGGAGTGGAAGCAGCACTCCGGATCGACGATCACGCACCAGATGCGCCGGCTCGGCGCGTCAGCCGACTGGTCGCGTGAATACTTCACGATGGACGACACACTGTCCGACGTGGTCAGGCATGTGTTCGTGTCCCTGTACCGGCAGGGGCTCATCTACCGCGGCAAACGACTCGTCAACTGGGACCCCAAGCTGCTCACCGCCGTGTCCGACCTGGAGGTGGTTAGCGAGGAGGAGAACGGGTCGCTCTGGCACATCCGCTATCCGCTCGCCGACGGCGGCGGCCACCTCACGGTGGCCACGACCCGGCCCGAGACGATGCTCGGGGACACCGCGGTCATGGTGCATCCGGAGGACGAGCGCTATGCCCACCTCATCGGCCGGGAGATCCTGCTGCCACTGTCCTGCTCACCGGATGCGCTGGCGCGGGATCCGGCGGGCGCCGACGGCCGGGAGGTCTGGCGCCGCATACCGATCATCGCGGACGCCTATGTCGATCCGGAGTTCGGCTCGGGCGCCGTCAAGGTGACGCCGGCCCACGATTTCAACGACTTCGCGGTGGGTCAGCGTCACGGGCTGCCCCTGATCAACGTCCTCGAGCTGGATGCGCGAATCAGCGATGCTGCCCCCGCACGCTACGCGGGCCTCGACCGCTTCGAGGCCCGCAAGCGTATCGTCGAAGACCTCGAGGCACTCGGCCTGCTGGAGGCGGTCCAGCCCCACAAGCTGATGGTGCCGCGCTGCGAGCGAACGGGTCAGATCGTCGAGCCCATGCTCACCGACCAGTGGTTCGTCGCCATGAGCGCGCCCTCCCCCGCCGACTCGCCGCTCGGCGGTGAATCGATCGCCGCGCGCTCATTGCGCGTCGTGGACGAGGGCCGCGTGCGCTTCGTACCGGCCAACTGGCGTGCCACCTACGACCACTGGCTGGGCAACATCCAGGACTGGTGCATCTCGCGCCAGCTCTGGTGGGGGCACCAGATTCCGGTCTGGTACAAGGCCGGGGCGGACGGCCAGCCGTTGCACGACGGTTCGGTTTTCGTGGCATTCGAGGAAGCCGAAGCGATTTCCGCCGCGCGTGCCGAGGGCTGGGACGGCCCGCTGGTACGCGATCCGGACGTGCTCGACACCTGGTTCTCCTCGGCTCTGGTGCCGTTCTCCACGCTGGTCGATCCGGCCGAGCCGTTCCGTGACGGCCGCCCCAACCTGCAGCCCGTCCTGGACGGCTTCCTGCCGTCCTCCGTGCTCGTCACGGGCTTCGACATCATCTTCTTCTGGGTCGCGCGG
>JAUIAI010000615.1 GCA_030425615.1 Gammaproteobacteria bacterium | reverse complement strand
GTCGACACCGACCACGTGATCCATCGCACGACAGATCCGCGCCGCCTGCTCGAGAACATAGGCGGACATGCGCCGGTCGTTCTCCGGGAAATCGAACGTCATCCGCAGCAGCGGACGGCCGAGCGCGTCACGGTAGGTGGGGTCAAGATCCAGGTAGTTCTCGTACGTGCTGGCCGAGGAACCGTGAACGACGACCCCCGCATGGCGCAGATAGTTCTCACGCACGGCGCGCTTCCATTCGGCACCCCACCGGGGCGTGCCGTCGGGCGTCGGGTGATAGTTGATCGGCCGGCCGTGGGTTTGCGAGCAGGCGATGTAGCCGCCGCCCACGAAGCCCAGACCGCCGTGATCGAAATTGTCGCCATTGAAGTCGTCGACCACCGTGCCGAGCGCGCCGGCGCCCATGAAGGGGTTCGTTCGGATCGTGTCGTCGAAGAAAACGTTGCAGGCGGCGATCGTCTGATAGGCGTAGTTGCGCCCGACCACTCCCTCGCGCGATGCGGGGTCGTAGGGCCTGCCGATGCCGGAGACCAGCAGCATGTGCACGTTCCAGAGCGCGTAGGAGCACAGACACACCATGTCCGCCGGCTGGAACCACTCCCGCCCGTCGGCATCGACATAGGTAGCCCCCGTCACGGTCCTGCCGTCCGCGCTCTTCTCGATGCGGGCCACCTCGCTCTCGGTCCGGATCTCGACGTTCGGATGGCCCGCCAGCACGTCGTAGACGCAGACCAGTGGGTCGCCCTTGGCCAGATAGCCGCAGCCGAAGCGCTCGCAGAAGCCGCAGTAGGTACACGGATGCAGTACCGCGCCGTACGGGTTCTCGTAGCGCCTGCTGGCATTGCCGGCCGGATACGGAAACGGGTTGGCGCCCTCGGCCCGCGCGGCCTTCTCGAACAACGCGCCGGCCACGTGCTGCTTCAGTGGTGGGTTCGGGTAGTCGGCGCTTCGCGGCCCCTCGAACGGATTCCCACCCGGCTGGATCTCGCCGCGCAGATTGCCGGCGATGCCGGAAGCTCCGAAGACGCGCTCGCCCATGTCCAGGTGCGGCTCGAGTTCTTCGTAGCTGACTCCGTGGTCCTGGATCGACAGCGCTTCATCGATGAAGTCGGCGCCGTAACGTTCGCGATAGTGCGAGCGCAGGCGCAGATCCGACGGCAGGGGCCGCCAGAACTGGCCGTTCCAGTGGATCATCGAGCCGCCCAGGCCTTCGCCCGGCAGGAACGAGCCCAGGCGACGCATCGGCAGCGCGCGCTGCGAGCGCGTGTTGCGAAACGTCAGGGTGTTCCGCTTCACGTCGGTCATGTGCTTGTGCCGGATCGCGTAGCGCAGTTCGTCGTGCTCTTCGGGCGCGGAGAAATCACGCGCGTCACGGCGGTCGCGGCCGCGTTCCAGCACGACGCACTTGCGGCCGGCGTGCGCCAGTTCGTAGGCGGCGATGAGTCCTGTGGCGCCACCCCCGATGATCAGGACTTCGGTCCCGGGCAGTCTCGTGCTCATCGCTTCAGCTCCCGATACGCTCGTTGACGCGCTTGCGTGTGAACGGCTCGGGCGCGTCGCCCCCGAGACGCTGCGCAACGCTGGCCGGCGGACGTTCGTAGGCCATGTTGTAGCGGTCGACCTCGGTGAGGTAGTACGCATGAGCGCCGGGGAAGCCGATCATCTTCCAGCCGGCCATGTCCTGATTGCCGTTGTAGACCGGATCGGCGAAGTAGCCCTCGAGCGTGTTCTGGTACAGATGATCGAAGAACGTCTTTCCCGGTACGAGCCCGGCATCGCGACTGCCTTCGGACAACTCCTTGATCCACTGCTCGCGCACGGAAAGCTGCAGCCCCTCGAAGCCGCCCTCGCCGGCATCCGATCGCAGGGCCGCGATGGCCTGCCGGTACAGCTCGGCCGGCGCCATGCCCAACTGGTAGCCCTGCTCTGGCTCGCCCGACTCGAACGGACCTTCCAGGTAGAGCCCTTCGCCCTCTCCCCAGCCGGTGGCCAGTTGCATGTCGATGTAGTCGACGACGCCCGCCTCACTGCCGCTGGGGAACTCGTCGGCCGGGATCAGGATGTCGACTGCCGCCTCCAGGAACGAGGCCTCTTCGTCCGTGAGGAAGAACCAGGGAGGCTTGGGCTCACCGTCGGCACGCGCGGCCGCGCGTGCCTGCGCCTTGGCCAGCGGAACCCAGAAGGCCGATCCGGCCAGCGCCAGACCCGCGCCCTGGACCGAGCGCAGGAGGATGGTTCTTCGTGTCGGCATGTTCCGCCTCCCGTTTCTGTGGGGTATCCCGGTGCCGAACCTGACCGGAACGGCACTTCGGATGCGCGAGGCGGCGGCCGCAACATCCGTTCCCGGGGCGTCTCGAGCAGTCGCCACGCGCAGGCGAGCGCGGCGGCCAGGTAGACGCTTCCGGCCGCGACGAGCATCAGTGCGCCCCCGACCTGGACATCGGTCAGAGGCCCGAGCGTGGTCAACGCATTCGCTTCGCCCCCGCCGCGGAAGAACGGTCGCGGCGACAGGGAAAGGGCCGCGCCCAGCAGGGTCATGTGCATCGAGGTGAACAGCAGCGCCACGATCGACTGCCCGAGCGCCAGGCGTTCCCGATGCCGCCATGCGCCCACCACCAGCAGCCACAGCCAGAACGCCACCAGCAGGAAGGAGATCTGCTCGGCCGTCCAGGCCCAGCCGTGCGCCGTGGCGGCCGCGTTCGCACGCGGGGTGTGCCAGAACCAGAGCACGGCCCACTCGGCGAAACTCGCGGCGAGCAGCGTCCGCGAGAAGCGCGCGTGAACCGCCTGGCGCGTGATGCGCCGCGGCATCAGCCACGCCAGCCCGGGCGCGAGCACGGCGATGTTCGCGACGTGAACCACCATGTGCATCGTGAACCCGCCGGCGCGTACCAGTGCGAGGGCGAGCGCACCGAATCCGGCCAGGCCGGCCAGCGCGAGCAGGAGGACCGCCCACCTCCAGACGCGACGACGACCGGACACCTGGGGCTGACCGTTCGCGCGAAGGGGGCCGGCGACACTCATCCGTGGCAGAACCCGACGGTC
>JAUIAI010000614.1 GCA_030425615.1 Gammaproteobacteria bacterium | reverse complement strand
GAACTTGACCCACTCGCGCTCGTTCTGGATCGAGATCACGAGTTCGCGGCCGTCGCGACAGACGAACACGCCGTAGGGGCAGATGCTGGGATGTTTGAGACCGACCCTCTCGGGCGCCTTTCCACCGTAGCGCCCCTGCAGATAGGGCACGGCCATCAGCTCGGCGGCGGAATCGAACAGAGACACCTTCACAGCGCTGCCCCTGCCGGTGCGCTCCCGTTGCAGCAGCGCCTGCTGGATGCCGATGAGCGCATTCATGCCGGCGGTGATGTCGCAGATGGACACGCCGATACGGCCCCAGGGCCCGGGGGCTCCGCTCACCGCCACCAGCCCGCTCTCGGCCTGCACGAGCAGGTCATAGGCCTTGAGCTTGTGCAAAGGGCCTGATTCGCCGTATCCGGAGATGTCGCAGGTCACCAGGCGCGGATAACGCCCGCGCAGCTCGGTCGAGCCGAAACCCAGACGGCCGGCCGCCCCGGGCGCGAGGTTCTGGATGAACACGTCCGCGGCGCCGACCAGCTTCTCGAGTCGCACGCGGTCCGTATCGTCGCGAAGGTCGAGCGCGACCGACTCCTTGCCACGATTGATCCAGACGAAATACGAGGCCTCGCCGTTGACGGCGGTATCGTAGCCGCGGGCGAAATCGCCCTCGCGCCGCTCGATCTTGACGACGCGCGCACCCGCGTCGGCGAGCCGGCTCGAACAGTACGGGGCGGCAACGGCCTGCTCGAGCGCAACGACCAGCATGCCGGACAGGGGCTTGTCCATCCAAAGGGCTCCGGGAAAAGGGGAATCAGGCGGGCCGGCCGCGACGGCCCAGAAGGCCGGCAACCGGTCGGATGCTGCGCGTCGGATGCTGCGCGTCGGATGCCGGGCGTCGGGGCCGGGGTACCGGCCGCTCCGGGACCCGACGCGACCGGCGGCCGCGATCAGACCGTGCGGGCGCCGTCCACGGGAAACTCGACGCCGCTGATGAACTCGGCAGCATCGCTGGACAGGAACAACGCGGCCGCGGCCACGTCGCTGGGCCGCGAGAAGCGTCCGAGCGGAATCGTGGCGATGAACTTCGCACGGTTCTCCGGCGTGTCGGGTACGCCCATGAATTTCTGCAACAGACCGGTATCGCCCATGACCGGGCAGATCGCGTTGACCCGGATTTTGTCTGGCGCCAGCTCGACCGCCATGGACTTGGACATCGTGTTGACCGCGCCCTTGGTGGCGTTGTACCAGGTCAGGCCCGGCCGGGGGCGGATGCCGGCCGTGGAGCCCACGTTCAGGATCACCCCGCCGCCTGCCTCGCGCATGGCGGGCACCACGGCCTGGGCCATGTAGTAGATGGACTTGACGTTGACCGCGAAGATGCGGTCGAACGTGGCCTCGTCCACGTTCAACATGGGCTGGTTGTCGTGCGTGGTGCCGGCATTGTTGATGACGATGTCCGGGGCGCCGAAGGCCTCGATACAGCCGGAGACCATGGCGTTGACCTGCTCGCTGCTGGATACGTCACAGGGAAAGAAGCGCGCGGTCGCCCCGATTTCGTCCGCCAGCGCCTTGCCCTTGCCGGCGTCTATGTCGGCAATCACCACGTTCGCACCCTGTTCGGCGAACAGTCGCACGATGCCTTCGCCGTAGCCGGCCGCACCGCCGGTGATGATGGCGGTCTTTCCTTCGAGTTGCTTCATTGACGGTCTCCCCGGGATTCGGATGTGGCGCTCGATCGGCCCGGAGGTTCGTCGGACGAACAGCCGGGCATCGAGCGGCCCAGCCGAGATCTTAGCGAGAGTCGAACGACAGGCCGAAAGCCACGGATTCGCACCGCCGGCGATCAGATGTCGTAGAAGCGCTCGGCGGAGCCTCGGAAGAGATCGTGGCGTTCGGACTCGCTGAACGGCGCCGCGATCTCGGCGAAGGCCGCCCAGACCTTTGCATAGCTGGCCATCAGCCGGTCCACCGGGAAGTTCGAAGCGAACATGGCGCGGTTGGGTCCGAAGCAGTCGATACAGTGGAGCACCAGCGGGCGTATGGATTCGGCGGTCCAGTGGTTGTCCACCATGCCGAAGCCACTGAGCTTGATCATCATGTGCGGTACCGTGGCGAGCTTCGTGATCGCCTGCCGCCAGCCCTCGAGGTTGGCCGGATCGCGCTCGGCCGGCATGCCGGCGTGATCGAGCACCATCGGGACGTCGGGGTTGGCCACGGCCAGTTCGTACAGCGAATCGGCCTGATGGTGATAGATCTGCGCATCGAATCGCAACCCGTAGCGAGCCAGTTGCGAGAACCCCTTGCGCCAGGCGTCCTCGGCCAGGAAATCACGCGGCGCGCGATTGAGCACCGGGTTCGGGTGACGATTCAGCACCTGCCGCACGCCGCGGGTGCGTGAGTACTGTTTATGCCCTTCGAGCAGCTGAACCAGATCGTCGCGGCCGAAGTCGGCCCAACCCACGATCGCGGCCGGGATGCCCTGCGAGGACGGATCCTCGGCGAGCGCTTCGAGCCAGCGGGACTCGCCGACGGGGTCTGACGGATCGAAGCTGGCCTGAACGTGAACCGTCTTGACGAGGTTCACGCCCGCCTCCTCGCCGTCAGCCAGCAAATGACTGGCCACGTAGGTCTTCTTCAGGGACGAGACGTCCCCCCAGCCGCGGTCGATCGCGGCCTCCTTCAACCAGGGATAGAAGTTTCGCTCCAGATCCCATAGATGGTGATGCGCGTCGACGATGTCCACACGGCCTCCTAGGATGGGTCGGTTGGGCGCGAGAGCCGGCCGGAACCGTTCTCGCGTCTCGGTGCCCGGATGCCGCGGCCACGAGACCGGTCGGCATCCGGCAGGTCACGGGCCTCAGAGTGCGCCGGCCTTCTCGAGTTGCCCGATCAGCGTGGTCATGCCCTGGTCCTCGAGGATGCGACGGGCGAGCGCCGGATCGTAGGTGCCCTTGACCGCGACCCAGGCCTCGCGCGCGCCGCTGCGCCAGAGATCCATCTCCTCGGCGGTGGGCTCGTAGACCTTGACCTTGCCCTCCATGTCGCCGATGGCCGATTTCTGCCA
>JAUIAI010000613.1 GCA_030425615.1 Gammaproteobacteria bacterium | reverse complement strand
TCTACCAGTCGCGACACGAGATCCGGGAGTGGCAATCGGCCGACCGGGTCGCCCTGCGTCAGCACATCACGATCCAGCATCTCGCGGCGTCGAGCGCCATACCCTTCGTGTTCTCGCCCGTTCAGCTCGCCACCGACCAGGGGCGGGAATGGTTCGGTGACGGTTCGGTGCGTCAGAGTGCTCCGCTGATGCCGCTGGTCGAGGCCGGCGCGCACCGCATCCTCGCCATCACCGTATCGCCCGAGGAACGGGCCTCGATGTTCGGCAACGTGCCCGACCCCGAAGGACGCTCGCCCACCCTCGCGCAAGTGGCCGGCCATGCGCTGGCGAGCGTCTTCTACGACGCCCTGCCGGCCGAGATCGACCAGATCCGTCGCATCAACGATGCGCTCGAGTTGCTGAACCGGGAGCTGCCCGAGGCGTTCCCGTTCCGGCCCATGGAGGTGCTGGCGATCGCCCCGAGCGAGCCGATCGAGGCGATCGCGCTGCGCCATGTGCGCGAGCTGCCTGCGCGCGTGCGAAGCTTCCTGAAGACCTTCGGGGCCACCGAGGCCAACGGCATGGCACTGGCCAGCTACCTTCTGTTCGAGCCCGATTTCACCGCCGAGCTGATGGCGCTGGGTGAGGCCGATGCGCGTGCACGGGCCGACGAGATCCACGCACTCTTTTCCCCAACCGAGAGTACGACCGCCGGTTCGGATGCCGGACGTCTCGAGGCCCTCAGGGACTCGCTGTCGGCATTCGCGCGACGCTTCCTCGGCTGAACGCGGCACGAATTTGACCTGGATCAGGAAAGGGGGCCGAACGCGTCAGGCATCCGTCAGTCTTTGGCCCTAAGCTTGAAACCGTCTCCAAGCGGTGAAACGAAACATCGCTTTATCGGGCTCGCGTGCCAAGGCACCTGCGAGCCCTTTTTTCTTTCAGGGCGCGCCGTAGCGGCGCAGCCCGTCGATGGAAACCACGGACACCGCCCCGTATCGCACCTCGATGAGTCCCGCGTCCTCGAGCACCTTGAGGGCCTGGTTGACGCGCTGCCGCGAGAGCCCGCTGAGCAGCCCGAGTTCCTGCTGGGTGAAGTCCAGGCGCTTGTCCACGGCGGGGTAGAGCTGGGCATTGAAGAACTGGGCGATGCAGCGGGCCAGGCGGCCCTCCGGGCTCAGCAGTCGCTGGCTCTCGAGCGCCGCGATGAAGAAGCCCAGTCGCTCGTTGAGCTGCAGGATCACGAATCGGTTGAATCCGATGCTGTTGTCCAGCAGCCAGAGGAAGGTTTCGCGCGGCATGTGAGCGACCCGGCTGTCGCGGGTGGCCAGGGCCTGGAAACGGCGGGGTTCGTCCTTGAGCAGGGAGCCTTCTCCGAACCAGCCGCCGGCGATGATGCCGGCCAGGGCGACGATCTTGCCGCGACCGTCGGTGTTGCAGAGGTTGACCAGGCCGTCGATGACACCGATCCAGGCGGTGACCGGTTCCCCCCGGTCCACCACCAGGCCTCCGGCGCCGATGTCCGCCACGCGGGTAGTGGCGCGGACCCTGGCGCGTTGTTCCCCGTCCAGTGCCCCCCACCAGGGGCTCACGGCCAGCAGATCGTCGAGCTCGCGCATCAGGTGCCCGCCTCGCAGGACAAAAATCACGGTCTTATATGTGCCCGGTGCCCTCTGGACACGGCTTTGTCGCTTCGGTGACAACTATACCCCGATCGAGCGGTTAGACTTCGTTCGCGCAGCCGCCGGGCCACCCGGTTTTGGGGTACGCCGTTCCTTCGGCGCAGCCCGGCTCGCAGCCAAGAATGGAGGAGCAACGCCATGGCCCACGTTGGTGGGGGAGCGGGACCGGTCGCCGGCGACCCCGCGATCACGACGTTTCCGAAGCTTCTCGCGCGGCATGCGCGCGAGCGGGCCGGTGAGCCGGCCATTCGCGAGAAGGATCTGGGCATCTGGCAGGCCTGGGACTGGGCCCACGTGCAGCGCGAGGTCGAGCGTGTCGCCGCCGGGCTGAAGGATCTGGGTCTGCAGCGTGGCGAGTGCATCGCGATCATCGGTGACAACCGCCCGCGACTCTATGCCGCCATGCTGGCCGCCCAGTCGCTCGGCGCCATTCCCGTGCCGCTTTACCAGGATTCGGCCGCGCGCGAGATGAGCTATGTCTTCCAGGATGCCGAACTGCGTTTCGCCGTCGTCGAAGACCAGGAGCAGGTGGACAAGATGCTCGAGATCCGCGAGCTGTGGCCGCGACTCGAGCACATCGTCTATGACGATCCCCGCGGCCTGCGCGACTACGAGCAGACCGGGCTCCTCAGCTACGACACCCTGGTCAAGGCCGGTCAGAGCACGCTGGAAGAGAAGCCCCAGTTCGTTTCGCACGAAGTGGAGCAAGGTGCCGCAGACGACGTCGCCGCCATGTTCTACACGTCGGGCACCACGGGTAACCCCAAGGGTGTGATCCACACGTATCGCAGTCTGCTTTCGGTCTCGCTGGCCGCCTCCGAGATGGAAGGCCTGAACGCGCGTGACGAAGTGCTGGCCTATCTGCCCCCGGCCTGGATCGGACAGAACATCTTCTCGTTCACGCAGTGGCTGCTCGTGGGTTACACCGTGAACTGCCCGGAATCGGCCGAGACCGTGCCGCAGGACATGCGCGAGATCGGGCCCTCGTTCTATTTCGCGCCGCCGCGCGTGCTCGAGAACCTGCTCACGCAGGTCACGATCCGGATGGAGGACGCGGCCGGCATCAAGCGGCGCATGTTCGAGTACTTCATGGGCGTGGCCCGCCGCGTCGGTGAGCGCATCCTGAACGGGGACGCGACCGTCGAACCCATGGAACGACTGCGCTACCGGCTCGGGGACTTCCTCGTGTACGGGCCGCTGCGAAACGCGCTCGGCATGAGCCGTGTACGGCTGGCCTATACGGCCGGCGAGGCGATCGGCCCGGATCTGTTCGTCTTCTACCGCTCCATCGGCATCAACCTGAAGCAGCTCTACGGGTCGACGGAGACCGCGGTGTTCGTGTGCATCCAGCCGAACGGGCAGGTCAAGGCCGACACGGTGGGGCCGC
>JAUIAI010000612.1 GCA_030425615.1 Gammaproteobacteria bacterium | reverse complement strand
CTACGTGGGCAGCGAGGCGTGCGCGGGCTGTCATGCCGCCCAGACGAAACTCTGGCGCGAATCGGCCCATTCCGGGGCGTATGACTCGCTCGTCGCCGTCGAGAAGGACTTCGATCCCAATTGCGTGGTGTGTCATGTCGTCGGGTACGGAACCGCGGGTGGCTTCCGCAATGCGAACGACACACCCAAGCTGCAGCACGTTGGCTGCGAGGCCTGCCATGGCGGCGGCCGGGCGCACGTCGCTTCCTGGGCCGCCAGGCCGATGGACGGGCACCCGGTGGGTGCCGAGCGCTGCCAGGCCTGCCACACGGACCGGAACAGCCCGGGTTTCGACGTCGATGCGGCTCTCCGGATCATCCGGCACTGGCAGTGACAGGGCTCGCCCGGGCCTCTTCGCGGGATGTGCCCCGGATTTGATTTAGATCAAATCTATGGTCAGGCTGTGCTTGATTGTCGGGGCTTCGTAGCCATATTGTTCACACGGGAGGGTTGCTCCCGCATAACCAGTTCAGAGGAGTTCCAGATGACTTCGAAAGCCATGCGCATTGCGCCGATCGCCCTCGGTCTGCTGTTCTCGGCATCCGTGTTCGCACAGACCAGCGGTATGGGTGAGTGCCCAGAGCCGCCGAGCGGTCAGGTCGGGGAGTGCAAGCCGCTGACCCGTGCAGAGGTCAAGGCGGAGTTGGAGGCCGCCGGTGTGAAGAACATTCAGATGGGGGAGTGCCCCGAGGCCTTCGCCGGCCCGACGGACGAAGGCAAGATGCGCACCCGGGCGGAAGTGCGCCGCGAGGCGGCCGAAGCGGCCAAGACGGGGAAGTCGATCGACATGGGCGTCTGCCCGCGCTGATCGGCCTTCAAGGCTGGGATGATGCCGGCGACTTCGGTCGCCGGCATTTTCCATTCGTTCGGATCGACGGCGTGGTTCAGACCATGCCGCCGTTCGGTTGCACGATCTGCCCGTGAACCCATGACGCCTTGTCCGAGGCGAGGAAGGCGACGACCTCGGCGACCTCCTCGGGACGGCCGATGCGGTTGAACGGACTCATCGCCGCGGCCCGGGCCTTCGCCTCGTCCGTCTTGCCCGCGTTGAAGAGATCCGTATCCACCGGCCCCGGCGCGACGCCATTGACCCGGATGCCGCGCCCCGCGAGTTCGCGGGCCATGCTGCGCAGCAGGCTCTCGACCGCCGCCTTGGTGGCCGTGTACGGGCCGCCGCCGGGAATGCCCACGCGAACCATCGACGTGGTGATGCCGATGATGCTGCCCTGGTCGTTCACGCAGCGTGCCGCTGCCGATAGCGCGTTGAAGGCGCCCACGAAGTTCACTTCGACGAGTTCGCGAAACCGGGCCGGATCGAATTCCCCGACCGGCGCCGGGGGCACGTTGATGCCGGCGTTCACGACCACGCAGTCCGGCGATGCGCCGAAGTCATCGGCCGCTTTCGCGAACGCGGCATCGACCTGCGCCGCATCGCGGACGTCCGCCTGGTAGCCGCGGATCTCGCCCCCGGGGGCCGCCGCCGACTCGCCTGGTGCCTGCGCCCGGGTGTAGGCCACCCGCCAGCCCTGGGCCGCGAGCGTGGCGACGCACGCGGCACCGATGCCGCGTGATCCTCCGACGACGACTGCTAGTTTGGACATCTGATCCTCCGTAAGGGGTGATATCGGGGAGAAGGGGAACGAGACGTCCACCGTGCCCTGTTGGTCGGGCCGTCAGCCCGCAACGGCAGCGGTCGGTGCGCGGCGGCGTCCGGCATGCCAGAGCAGTAAGGCGAGACTCACGGCAATGGCCGGCCCGTAGACCAGTGGCGACTTCCAGAGCACGGCGAGCGCGAGCCCCATTCGAAGGCCCATCTCCGCCGCACCGATGGGCTTTTGGTCGAATCGCGCGAGCACGCTCGCGATCAGGTAGAGCGCCAGCGCGATGCGCAGGCACAGCCAGGCGAGCGGCATCCAGTGGATCTCGCCGTCGTAACCGGGCAGGAATGCGCGCCCGCCCGCGCCGGGGTCGAGCTGGGCCTCGGGGATGAGGAGCAGCTCCGGGTAGAACGCAAAGACGAACGGGATCACGAACATCACGACCCCGCCACGGACCGCCGCGAATCCGGTCACCATGGGGTCTTCCTTGGTGATGCTGGCGGCCGCGAACGCCGCGATCGCCACGGGCGGCGTGATCGCCGACGCCACGGCGAAGTAGAAGACGAACATGTGGGCCGTGAACTCCGCCACGCCGAGGCCCACGAGCAGCGGCCCCATGAGCAACGCCACGTTCAGATAGGCCGGCACGGTCGGCATACCCATGCCCAGCAGGATCGCGAGCAGCATGCAGCTCGTGAGCGCGATGAAGACGAACAGACCGCTGCCTCCCATCGTGGCCGCGGTCTCGCGCATCCAGTGAACGATATCGTTGGCGATGTAGTTCGCCAGCCCGGTGAAGTTCAGCGAGAAGTCGATGATGGAGACCGCCAGGAACATCAGATAGAGCGTGGAGATCGTGATGCCGGCCCGCGCCAGCGCGGCGACGATCCGCCCCGGGTTGGCACGGATGTTCTTGTCCATGAAGAACAGCACGACCAGCACCGCGCTCGCCCACCAGCCGGCCGAGCTCGCATCGCCGGCTGCCGCCTCGATGACGGCCACGGGCCACGGCAGGGTGGCCGATACACACGCGCCGTTCAGGAACTGCTGTTCGATGGCGAAGAGATTGCCGATCCAGCCGCACGAGACCGCCTCCTTCGGCGTGAGCAGCAGCAGCAGGATGACCAGGATGGGCCCGAAGATCATGAGCAGGTTGATCTTGTCCGTGCGGCTCAGATACATCTCGCTCGTGATCTCGCCCACGGCCTGGATGTTCTGCTTGCGGGCCTGGAAGACCACGGCGAGAAAGAGCGCGCCGAAGTAGGCCACGGCAGGCAGGATCGCGGCGACGATGACGGAACTGTAGGCCACCGCCGTCATCGCCGAGAGCACGAACGCGGCCACGCCCATGACCGGGGGCATGATCTGCCCGCCCGACGAGGCCGCCGCTTCGACACCGCCGGCGAAGGCCTTG
>JAUIAI010000611.1 GCA_030425615.1 Gammaproteobacteria bacterium | reverse complement strand
GGGCATCCTGGCGGCCTGCGGCACCATGATGCCCCGCATGCTGCTGGTTTCGGGCCTGATCGATCCCGCCTTGCTGCCACGGCTGGCCTGGCCGGCCGCCACGATGGCGCTGATCACTTACGGGCCTGCGGTCTTCGCCTGGCGGGTTGCGCGCCGCCCAGGGTACGCAGACGTCGAAGCCCCCATGCGCAATCCGCTCGAGCTGCGCTCCGCCCTGGCCTTCGGCGCCCTGCTCGGCGGGGTCATGCTGCTCGGTGAGGCGCTCAAGCGCTGGACGGGCGATGCAGGGCTGCTCGTGCTGGCGGCGGCCTCCGGGCTGAGCGACGTGGATGCGATCACCCTGTCGCTGGCACGCATGAGCGCGCGCGACCTGGCCCTGAATACGGCAGTGCTCGGCATCGTGATCGCGGCGGCCACCAATACCCTGGTCAAGGCCGGACTGGCCGGCGCTATCGGCGGCCGAGCGCTCCTGTCGAGGGTGTCGCTGCCACTGGTGATCGCCGCGCTCGCAGGCCTGGGGATCACGCTGCTCACCGCCCGATGACCAACGCATCCCGGCCCGATCCACGCCGGGTCTTCGCACGACTGACACGGGCGACCTGCCTGCTGCTTCCGGCCCTGATGCCTTCGTGGAACTTCTTCGACTGGATCGCGCCGTCGCCACGCATCGAATACGCGCTGACCGCGTCGCCCGACGGCCCGGTCGAGCAATGGCACGCGTACCGGCCGCCGCCCGCACGGGTCGGGCTCCTCGCGATGCTCGCCAGCCTCTTCTGGAACCCGCACCGCAACGAAACGCTGTTCGTGGTGGCATGCGCCGACCGTCTGGTAGAACTGCCGAACGATCACGATGCCGAGGAACTCTTCTCACGTATCGCCGGCGAACTCGCTCCTACCCGGGCCACCGGCTGGCTTCGACTACGGCTGGTCTTCGTTCACCGCGACGGCGATTCACTCGTGCATGAGACCCGCTATCTCTCGGAACCCCGCGAGCTCGCGCCGCAGTCGGGGGGCATGCAGACTTGAGCCTCGATTCGGCGGCCAGACTGGTCGAGATCCTGCTTGCGATCGCATTCGCCCAGCAGAGCCTCGAGCACGTCTTCGGCAAACCCCGTCGCCCGGACGAAACCCTGCTGTTCGGGAGTCGGCTGCTGCTCTGCATCGCCCTGCTCCTGGACTGGGCCCGGCCCTGGCCGCTGATCGGGCTGGCGGCCCTGTCGCTCATCCTGCTCGGACGATTCCAGGGTCCGTACAACGGTGGCAGCGACCGCATGGGTCTCCTGGCCCTGTGGTGCCTGACGGCAACCCAGCTGAGTTCCTCCCTGCTCTGGCGGGAAGCCTTCTTCGGGTACCTCGGCCTGCAGCTCGTGCTCTCGTACTTCATCTCCGGTTGGGTCAAGGTCGTCAATCCCGACTGGCGAAGCGGCCGTGCCTTGCGCGATGTCTTCCTGTTCTCTGCGTACCCGGTGGGCGAAAACCTGCGCAAGCTGGCCGGGCACCCACGGCTTCTCTTCGTCGCCGGCTGGACGGTGATGCTTCTCGAACTCGCATTTCCACTGATGCTGCTCGGGCGCTCGTTGCTGATCGGCGCCCTCGTGGCCGCGGGAGCCTTCCACCTGGCCAATGCCTGCCTGTTCGGGCTGAACCGGTTCTTCTGGACCTGGCTGTCCGTGTATCCGGCCGTGCTCTGGCTGCAGTCACGGCTGTTCTGAAGCAGGCGGATCAGACCGCCGCGTGTCCGTCCCGATAGGTGGAAGGCTCGACACCGGGCGCCGATTCGGCCCGCTTGGCCAGCCACCAGCCCGCCGCGGGCGGCAGCAGGCCGAAGCCGTCCGCACCCAGCTTGCGCGCGGCGTCCATCGGCCAGTTCGGGTTGTATAGCATCTCGCGCGCCAGGGCGACGAGATCTGCGCGCCCCTCACGCAGGATGCTCTCGGCCTGGTCGGCGTGCACGATCAGGCCGACCGCCATCGTAGCCGTGCCGGCCTCTCGTCTGAGTTTCTCGGCGAAAGGCACCTGATAGCCGTATCCCGGCGGCACACTAGAACCGCCTCGCATACCACCGGCGCTGCAGTCGATCACGTCCACCCCTCGCGCCGCGAGTTCACGAGCCAGGCGCACGCTTGAGTCGGGGGTCCACCCCGCGTCGTCTTCCACGGACAGGCGCATGAACAAAGGCTTGTGCGCCGGCCACACCGATCGCACGGCCTCCGCCACCTCGAGCGCAAACCGAAACCGGTTGGCTTCGCTGCCGCCGTATTCATCGGTGCGCTGGTTGGCCTCCGGCGAGAGGAACTGATGAATGAGAAAGCCATGGGCACCGTGGATCTCCACGGTGTCGAACCCCGCGGCCTCCGCACGCCGGGCGGCATCCGCCCAGGCCTGCACCAGCATCGCGATCTCAGGCTTCCCGAGCGCGCGCGGGGTGGGAGCGCCAGGACCGGCCGGCACGGCGCTCGGCGCCACGAGTTCCCACGCTTCCCAGTCAGGGGCCAGTGCCTCGATCTCCGGTGATCGGCTGAGCGGACGCCCGCCTTCCCAGGGGCGGGAGATGCGCGACTTGCGGCCGGAATGCCCGAGCTGGATTCCGATGGCCGTACGGCAACCATGCGCGAATTCGACCATCCGCCGCATCCCCGGAATGAACTTGTCGTCCCAGAGTCCGAGATCACCCACGGTGCCGCATCCGGCACGGTGCACCTTCGTGGATTCCACGAACACCAGCCCGGCGCCGCCGGCCGCATACCGACCGATGTTCATCAGATGCCAGTCCGTGGTGAAGCCCTGCTGACCGGCGTACTGATGCATGGGCGCGACGACGACCCGGTTCTTGAGTTCGAGGCCCCGAAGCGAAAGGGGTCGGAAGAGCATGGGTTCGGTCATGGGCTGCGCACGGAACTAGAGACGGGCCCGCCTCGGGGCGGGACGAGCCGCAATGATAAGAACAATGCTGCGAAGCGGCTCCCTGCCCCGAGGCGGTGAACCGCAGCCGCCCCGGGGACGAACGCCTGATCGTGAAACCCAATCGATTCAATGCGCATCTTTTATTGG